>NZ_CP087132.1:3000000-3300000 GCF_020911885.1 Flavobacterium acetivorans | reverse complement strand
TTATTACAAATGAACCAGAGCTTATCCGGTATGAAACAGCTACAAGAGGTATTCCTCTCAGTGCTTCCACCTTATTAGAGGATAAACAAAATTTTTTATATTTAAACTAATACTCAATTAGCTAGAAAGAGCTTATGAAATTCAATTATATTTTAGTCTTAGTATTTACTTTTTCTTTTGTCACTATCAATGCACAACAAGATGTACAGTTTTCAGACTATAAACTTAACATGTCGAGTTTTAACCCTGCATTTGCCGGTTTTTTTGATGGAAGTGTATTACTAATACACCGATCACAGTTTGTAGGACTGGATGGAGCTCCGGAAAGTAAGAACCTCAATGTGAATATTCCTCTTACGTTAAACATGGGAACCGGTTTTAATGTCATTAGTGATAAGCTTGGAATAACAGAGGAATTAATTGTCACGGCGGACTATTCCTATACCATTTTTATTGATGATTTAAACATGTTTACTTTTGGTCTTAAAGGAGGTTTTAATGTGTTAAATGTTGATTACTCACTTCTTGATATCAAAGATATGGGCGATTATAGTTTTGAAAATAATATTGAGAATAAGATATCTCCTCGTGTAGGAGTTGGTTTTTTATTCAATACCCCAAGTTGGTTTATAAGTTTATCCACTCCTAATTTTATTAAAGAGAACTATAATCCAACAGTTAAAGTAGCCACGGTTACTACAAGGCCGCATATTTATTTTTCGACAGGATACCAAATGCCATTGAATGATGAATTGCTGTTTAAGCCATCGATATTGGCTAAGGCAGTTACAGGAGCGCCTTTGGCTATAGATTTAGCTTTTAATTTTGAATTTCAGGAAAAATTCCGTTTTGGAGCTTCTTATCGTTGGGATTCAGCGATTACCGGAATTATAGGGATGAACATGCTTAAAGATTTTCAGGCTGGTTACGCTTACGATCATACGATAACTAACTTAGGAAAATTTGCTCCATCATCGCATCAATTTTATCTCAAGTATACATTCAGACAGTCAAAAGATATGCGTAGAGAGTGTGCCAGTTGTAGTTTTATCAATTCGGCTGATAACATAGGGTTTTAGCCTTTGTCTAAAGTTTGAAAAAAATAAAAAACCCTTGTAAATTAGTTGATTACAAGGTTTTTTTGTGGAGAATAGGAGAATATTAGATTGGAATCGAACAACTTCATTTAAATAATATAGGGAATACATTATGCAAATGATTGTGACAGAACTATAAATTTTTGATACACCATATCATTCAATACAGTGTAAATTATCAATAAAAAAGTTTTCTGGATGATAGGTCTTATTGTCTAATTCTGATTTTAATTCTCTTCTAAGGATATAATCTTCAGTTCCGGTTAAATATTGGATGCGCATCATAGATACCGGAGATTTTTTTAATTCTTCGATACTCCCTTTCATAAACATAAAATTGCCGGTATTGACACGATTGTCAAAACCTTTGTCGTCACGAATCATTGTTCCGCAATTTTCTTGATCGATATGCAGCATCGTAATTATGGTTCCGTTATTTAGTTGTAAAATTAATTTAGAATTTTTATCGAAACAGTTTGCCTTCAAAAAGTCTTTGCTTTTTTGAAGAAGCTGCACATTTAAAGTAGGCATGCCGTCTGTAGAAGCCAAGGAATAAAAGATATAATTTGAATTTCCACCAAAAATTTTCTCATGTACAATGTACTCTCTGGTTGATTTGTAAGTACCAATGGAATCATTGACATTTACGCTGTAGTCACAAGGTTTTTGGGCTAATAGGTTTGCTGTTATAAAGAATAATACGATTGTAATTAGCTGTTTCATATAGGTGAACTTATTTATAGGTTTTTGCTTAGCAAATTGGTTACTAATGGCGATTTTATGTTTATTTTATTTTGGTGCAAATTAAAACTATTTTATTGTTTTCTTCGTCTGTTGTAAAAAAACAATAAAGATTTCCCCCTTCTTTTATTTTCCATTTTTTGCGAATCGTTTCTACTGACTCAGGAAAATTTCGAGTAGTAACATTTGCTTTCTTTTGTTCTAAATGGGTTTTTATTTCGTTTTTTTGATAGGAAATACATTTTTCTATTGTAAAAATTCTTCCGGGAAACGGTATTAAATCTGCTGAAGTGTACAAATGAGAATGTTTTTGTAGCTTATTGAGTTTAAAAAATAATCCTACTTCATCAAATCCGCCCGATTTCATTATGGCACTATTGGGCTCGTATAGGTATTTTTGAGGTAGGCTGTAATGGGCTGTTTTGGATTGTTGATTTACGACAAAGTCAAAACTTTCTGTTTCTTCTTTTAAAAGGTTGACTGTTTTGATTTCTACTTCGCCCGAATAGTCTTGATGTATTTCCCATAATAATTCTTTGACTTCATTCTCCAAAGCAACAATATGAATCGCTTTTACATTTTGAAGTTCTGATAAACCAGCAGATAAATCCAATAAAGGAGCCGTTTTTATCAGAATTTTATTTGAATGTTTAAAGTAAAAATCAAGATGATCAGGAACATTGGGCAAACAATCTTTGAGCAGGAATACTTTTCCTTTGGCGTCATTTCGCCTGGATGGATCGATATAGATCCAATCCCATTTTTTATTTAAAGAGGCCAAAGTAGCTAAACTGTCGCCTGAATGACAGCTGATATTTTTTACTTCTAATTGGTTGAAATTATGTTGTACAAGATTCGATAATTCAGGATTGATTTCGCAATGGACAACGGTTTTTATTCTTTTTGCAAAATAATAATCGTCTACACCAAAACCACCTGTTAAATCGATCAAGCTATCGCCAGAAACAATTGCAGATTTGTAAAGAGCTGTTTTTTCCGAAGAAGTTTGCTCTACCGAAATTTTAGCGGGATAGAGGATGTCTTTGGCAGCATACCAAGTGGGCAGCTTGTCCTTGGCTTTTGTTTTGGCTTCAATTTGGTTCAAAATAGTAATCCAAGCCACTTCTGGAAAAGGATTTTTTTGCAAAGCCAGTTTTGAAATTGATGTGCCGATATTTGTATTTATAAATCCCTGAATTTCAGGATTTAGTAGTTGTAAATCCAAGATTATAGATTTTTGGTTAAAAGTTGGACTACTATGTTCTCTGGGAAAAATTCCTTACCAATTACTTTTAGAATGGTGTAAAGAGGAACGGCAACAATCATTCCTAAGATTCCAAAAAGAAAACCAGCAATTAAAATGACTAAAAATATTTCTAATGGATGAGAGCTGACGCTTTTGGAGAAAATGATGGGCTGAGATAAGTTATTATCAATAATTTGAACAATCCAAAAACCAATTAGTACATAGATTGTTGTTGGTAGTGTTTCTGTTTGAAAGTCACTTCCTAGATGACTAATCATTGTTAGAATTGCGGCTAAAATGGAGGCGATTAGCGGGCCAATATAGGGAACGATATTCAATACGGCACATAAAAAAGCAATGACTATAGGGTTTGGAACTCCAAATAGAAGTAAAACAATAAGATACAATAGAAAAACAATAAACAATTGGATCAATAAACCAATGAAGTAGCGAGATAAGAGAAAATTAATTTTCTCCAAAGAATTTAAAATTTGGTCTTCGTGACTATCGGGAATCAGTTTTTTAGCGCTTCTAATAAATAATGCTCTGTCTTTAAGGAAGAAAAAAGCAATAAACAAAACCGAAGCTAATCCCATTCCAAAACTACTAATAGTTCCAAGAACGGCGTTTAAAAAATTGGGAATAAGATTAAAATTGATTTTAGAAGTGATATTGGCTTCTTTTAATATTTTTAAAGAATCAATATGATGGCCTTCTAGGAAAAGATGAATCTGATCGAATAATTGAATGGTGTTTTTTTCGATTTCAGCTGTATTTAAAAGTGATAAATTTTGGCTTTGGGACCAAACCAGAGGGATAAACATCATTATGAATCCAGAAATGATAAGAATAAAGATAAATAATGTCCCAATGGTAGCAAAAAGATGATTGAATTTCATTCGCTTCTTAAAAAAATCTAGAATAGGGTTTCCTATTAGAGTTAGGATTAAAGCTACAATAAGATAAATGAGTACAGATTGAATTTGATATAAAAAATAAACTAATAAAGTTACTAGGACTATTGCTAAAATTGCCTTTAAAATCCCATTTGCTATAATTCTGGATGTAATCATGTATCTTTTTTTAGGAGCTAAAGATAAAAAAAACTCGCTAACAAGTAGCGAGTTTTAAAATCTAAAATAGCAAAAAGTTAGATGCCGAAAGAAGCTCTTGCTCCGCCAGCAACGAATATCGCTTCCATTCTTGATTTTTGTCCGTTAGAGAACATGTACATTCCTCTATCGTCTGTATAATCCATATAATTCATAGTCATTTCTACAGGAGTTCCTGTGCAAGTGCTATAATGAGGATAAGCTGGAACACCATAATTAGCCGTGTTGTGAGTAGGAGTGTCAGCAACTTGATCGCTTCCACAAGTGGCATCACCCCAAATGTGGCGTAAGTTCATCCAGTGACCTACTTCATGCGTAGCAGTTCTTCCTAAATTGTACGGATAGCTTCCAGAACCGGCTAATCCAAAATATTTTGAATCAATTACCACTCCATCTGTAGCGCTACTTCCACCAGGAAATTGAGCATAACCTAAAATTCCTCCACCAATAGTACAAGCCCATATGTTTAATTTTGTTGTAGGTGAAGTAGGATCTAGACCTCCTTGTTTTGTCTTTTTCATGGCGTCTCTAGTTCCCCAAGAAGTTTTGGTCGTAGCTTTTCTTTTTATGGTTTCTAAGACAAATGTAATACCTACATTTGCTTTTACTCCTGAAAATAAAGTTGGTACATCATTGAAATCAGAGTTTGTTGCATTGAAATCTTGGTTTAAAACATCAATTTGAGATTGGATTTGTGAATCCGAGATGTTTTCGGCAGCTGTTTTATAAAGAACATTTACTACAACTGGAATTTCAATCTTTCCATTAACTAAACGACCGCTTAGGATTGCTTTTTGTGTGAAGGCCTCAATTTCATTCATTCTAATTGCCAGTGTAGGATCGGCGGCTAATTGGGCTTCCAGTACTTCTTGAGAGGCGCAACCTCTGTGAGCAATTGCATTTGTTTGTGCATCAGTGGTCTCTTTTGGGTCATTTTGACAAGAAAAAAGCAACATCAATGCTACTGCCGATAAAAGTAATTTTTTCATAATAAATAATTGGTTTTGTTAAAAAAAATGTGATTTGGTTGTTAATGACGCAATTTTATAACAAAATTATTAAATATGAAAAATATTTTACTAAAATATTTTAACAAAAAATTAAGAAGGCCTATTTTGCTGGCTTTTTGAGATGTTTGTGAAAAAGATTATTGGTTTGTTTGAAAATTAATTCTTACGAAGAAATAGTTGGCGTGTGGCTATTAGGATACTTTCTTGACTTAAGTAGCTCATGCAACTCGTTGATTAAATATAACCAGAGTATAGAGTACTGTTTTAGTTATTGAACACGTAATTCAAAATATTAGCGCCCATTTTTAGCGCTTTTTCACGGATAGAAATTGGGTCATTATGAACTTCTGGATCTTCCCAACCATCGCCCAGATCACATTCGAAGGTATACAATAAAACAAGTCGGTTTTCTACGAAAATCCCAAAAGCTTGTGGTCGCTTTCCATCATGTTCATGAATTTTTGGTAATCCATTGGAAAAGAGAAAAGGTTTTTGGAAAAGGGGATGATTGGCGGGAATTTCGATTAAATTAGTATTGGGGAATATTTTTTTTATTTCTTTTCGGATGTATTGATCCATTCCGTAATTATCATCAATATGCAAAAAACCACCTGAGTTTAGGTAGTTTTTCAGATTGTTGACATCAGAATCAGTAAAGGCTACATTGCCATGCCCAGTCAGGTGTATAAAAGGGTAGGAGAACAAATCAGGACTGCTAGGTTCTACCGTGGCGGCTTTTGTGTTTATTTTGGTATTGATATTAGCATTACAATATTTGACTAAATTGGGCAAAGCGGTAGGGTTAGCATACCAATCACCACCTCCGCTGTATTTAACCAAGGCAATTTCTTGGGAATAAGTCCCAATTGAAATTAAAAGCAAAACCAAATACATCCTTTGCATATTTTTAAAAAGTATTAGTGTTCATTAACAAAAACAACACTATGACAGGCTACAACGGCCGCAGTTTCAGTTCTTAGGCGTGTATTTCCTAATGAAACGGGAGTAAATTGATTTTCTAGGGCCAATGCAATTTCATTTTCGGAGAAATCGCCTTCTGGACCAATTAATATAGTAATATTTTCATGTGGTTTTAAAACGGATTTCAGTGTTTTTTTGTCGGTCTCTTCACAATGGGCGATCAATTTCAATCCCCCTATTTCCAGTTTTACAAACTCTTTATAGGTAATGGCTTCGTTCAATTTAGGAAGAAACAACTCATTAGATTGCTTCATTGCCGATAAAATGATTTTTTCAAAACGGTCTTTATTGATGACTTTTCGTTCAGAATGGTCACAAATAATGGGTGTTATTTCATGAATACCAATTTCAGTCGCTTTTTCTAAAAACCATTCATAGCGGTCGTTCATTTTTGTGGGAGCGACAGCAAGATGCAGATGATAATTAGAAGAATCCTTTTTTTCGAAAGAAATAATCTGAACAGTACACTTATTGTCTGAAGCTAAGGTAATTTCTGTTTTGAATAAATAACCAAGACCATTGGTGACAAATAAAATATCGGAATCTTTTTTGCGCAGTACTTTTATGATGTGTCTGCTTTCTTCTTTGTCAAAAGAAAAGCTATCCGTGGTTTCGTTTATGTCAGGGTTGTAAAATAATTGCATAGTTTAAAATTGTATTCTTGCTTTTGAAACCACTGCTGCGGTTTCGAAATTTTGGGATAAATATTTTTGATAACCTACAATTCCTATCATTGCAGCATTATCGGTAGTGTATTCAAATTTTGGAACAAATGTTTTCCAGCCGTATTTTTGTTCGGCTTCTTTTAGCGTTTTTCTTATTCCGGAATTGGCAGAAACGCCTCCGCCAATGGCGATTTGTTTGATTCCAGTTTCTTTTACGGCCAGCTTTAGCTTATCCATTAAGATTTCGATAATCGTATATTGAATAGAAGCGCAAATGTCATTTATGTTTTCGTCAATGAAATTAGGGTTTTCTATTTTTTTCTTTTGAATAAAATATAAAATAGCCGTTTTTAAACCCGAAAAGCTAAAATCCAATCCGGGAACTTTTGGTTTGGTAAAAACAAAAGCCTTAGGATTTCCTAGTTGGGCGTTTTTATCCACTAAAGGTCCGCCGGGATAGGGAAGTCCGAGTATTTTGGCACTTTTATCGAAGGCTTCGCCCACCGCATCATCGGTTGTTTCTCCAATGATGGTCATGTCAAAAAAGTTATTCACTTTTACAATTTGAGTATGTCCGCCGCTAATGGTTAGTGCCAAAAAAGGGAAATCAGGCTTTTCAAAACCTTCTTCATCTATAAAATGGGCCAAAATATGAGCATGCATGTGGTTGACAGCAATTAATGGGATTCCAAGTGCCAAAGCCATTGACTTAGCAAAAGAACTTCCTACAAGAAGCGAGCCCATCAGTCCGGGACCTTGGGTAAATGCGATTGCGGACAATTGCTCTTTATTGATATTTGCTTTACGAAGCGCGGCATCAATAACCGGCACTATGTTTTGCTGATGGGCGCGCGAAGCAAGCTCCGGAACTACACCTCCATATTGGGTATGAATTAACTGATTTGCAACAACATTTGACAGCACTTTGTCGTTATGTAAAACCGCTGCTGCTGTGTCATCACAAGAACTTTCGATTGCAAGAATAAAAACCTCTGGATTTTGCATAAAAAGGCACTAATTTTGAATTATATTTGACAGACCGAAATTTTAATTTGTTTAAATTTGCGGTGCAGCCAAAATTAAAGAATTTTTAGCAAAGGTGCCGCTCTTTCCTTGGGCAAAATAGTATTTTAGGAAAAAATAAAACAAGAATAGGTATCAAAAATATCAAAAAAATAGCTTTTCGTTCAGTAATCGGGATAATCCTCTTTTTATTGGTGCTCGGTATTATTTTATCTTTGCCTTTTGTCCAGACAAAAGTAGCGCAGTATTTTACCAATAGCCTCAATAAGGACTTTGGAGTTAATATTTCTGTTGAAGGCGCCAGAGTTTCCGTTTTTGGTGGTGTCAAATTAAAAAAAGTACTGATTTTAGACCATCACAAAGATACTTTGATTTATTCGAATCTGGTTAAGACCAATATTTTAGATGTTAAGAAAGTACTGGATGGAGATTTAATTTTTAGCGATATTGAACTAAATGGATTGCTGTTTAGTATAAAAACGTATAAGAATGAAAAATTGACCAATATTGATGTATTTATTAATGCTTTTGATAGTGGTAAGCCATCCTCGGGCAAACCTTTTTTACTGACGGCAGATAAGGCATTTATAAAAAACAGCCATTTTATTTTGGTCGATGAAAATCGTGAAATCCCAAAAGATGTCGACTTTACTAAGCTTAAAGTAACTTTGAGTAAATTTAAGCTTCACGGGCCTGATGTATCTACTAAAATTGATAAGATGTCTTTTCTGGATCATCGTGGAGTGTATGTTGCTAAATTGAGTTCTAATTTTAGTTATACAAAAAAGAGTATAAGACTGGAAAATCTTGATTTAGAAACCAAAGAATCAAAATTAAAAGGAAATGTTTTTTTAAATTATAAAATTGAGGATTTTTTAGATTTTAACAATAAAGTTCAGTTTGATGTAAATCTACAATCGGCTTCGCTGGCTTCCAATGATATTCGATATTTTTATAAGGAACTAGGCAGGAACTTGCATTTTGATATCAAATCAAATATAAAAGGGACGCTAAACGATTTAAGATTATCCGATTTAAAATTAGTTGATTCTAATAATTCCCAAATTAAGGGTACGATAAAATTTAAAAATCTTTTTGGAAAAAAAGATCAATATTTTTTCATGGACGGAAATTTTAATAAAATAGTGTCCAGTTATGATAATCTCGCTTCAATACTACCTAATGTTTTAGGGAAAAAGTTACCCGCTGAGCTCAAAAAATTAGGCGTGTTTACCATTATGGGGAACTCTCAGGTGAGTGCCACTTCGCTAGATGCAGATTTCTCTATCTTAACTGATTTGGGTAATGCGCAATCAATTTTGAGCATGAGAAACATTGATTTTATTGACAAAGCTTCTTATGTAGGGAATGTTGTCATGGAGGATTTTGACCTTGGAACTTTATTGGATCGCAAGGATTTGGGTAAAATAAGTCTGAATGTTGATGTAGACGGAAAAGGGTTTACAGAAAAGTATCTTAATACGGCTTTAAAAGGAGCGGTTTCTAAAATAAATTATAATAATTATACTTATAATAATATAACGGTTGACGGTAATTTTAAAGCACCAAACTATAAAGGACAAATTGCTGTAAAAGATCCTAATCTTACGATGAATTTTGACGGTTTAGTAGATTTAAACAGGAAAGATAACAAGTATGATTTTCACATCAATGTTGAGAATGCCGATTTACATAAGCTGAATTTTATTAAGGATAGTGTTTCCCTTTTTAAAGGAGATATTATCGTGCAGGTTGCCGGAAAAACAATTGAAGATCTTCAAGGGAATATTTACATTCAGAAAACTTCCTATCAAAATAAGAAAGATACCTACAGTTTTGATGATTTCAATATCAATTCTAGCTTTGATAAGGAGAAAGTACGGACCATTACGATAAATTCTCCTGATATTATTGAAGGCGAAATAGTGGGAAAATATCAGTTTAATCAGTTGGTCAAATTAACAAAGAACTCTTTGGGAAGTTTATATACCAATTTTAAACCGGAAAAGGTAAATAAAGGACAGTTTTTGAAGTTCAATTTTACAATTTACAGTAAAATAATAGAGCTTTTTTATCCTGAGATTTCCATTGGGTCCAATACTGTTGTCAAGGGGAATATCAAATCGGATATCCAGGAGTTTAAGCTTAATTTTAACTCTCCACAAATCGTGGCAGCTAAAAATATTTTTGATAATATAAGGGTTGCAATAGACAATAAAAACCCACTTTACAATGCTTATGTAGAATTGGACAGCATTAAAACTAAATATTATAAGGTTCGGGATTTTAGTTTGATAAACGTGACAATGAAGGATACTTTGTTTTTTAGGTCTGAATTTAAAGGCGGTTCTAAAGGACAAGATTATTTCAATCTGAATTTATACCACACCATTAATAAGGATAATAATAATGTTGTGGGGATTAGTAAATCTGAGATGAAATTCAAGGATTATTTGTGGTTTTTGAATGAAAAAGATACGCCCAATAACCAAATTGTTTTTGATAAATCATTTAAGAATTTTAAAATTGATGATATAATATTATCTCATGAAAACCAAGCGATTACCCTTAAAGGCGATATAAAAGATATTTCTAATAAGGATTTGAAATTGAGTTTTAAAGATGTGGATCTGTTTAAAATTACACCGGCTGACGATCAATTTGTCTTCCGTGGAAACATAAATGGAGAAGTCAATTTTAAACAAAATAACGCGGTTTATAAACCAACAGCTTCATTGACAATTGATCAATTGAACATTAATAAAACGGATCTTGGTGTGCTTAAATTTGGAATTGAGGGCGATCAAAATCTTGAAAAATTCACCATTAACTCTTTATTGGAAAATGAAAATCTGGAATCCTTCAGAGCTGACGGAAACTTTGAAATCGTCAATAGGGAAGCAGTTCTTGATATGAATTTAAAATTTGATAAGTTCAATTTGGGAGTTTTGGGTTCTTTAGGAGGAGATGTGCTTTCCAATATTAGAGGCTATGTTTCAGGAAATGCCAGCGTAGGCGGAAATGTAAAGAAACCTAAGATTAATGGGCGACTTTACTTGGAAAAAACAGGAATGACTATTCCGTATTTGAATGTGGATTATGAATTAAATGATCGATCTGTTGTTGATTTGACCGAGCAGAAGTTTTTATTTAGAAACAATGTCCTGACAGATACTAAGTTCAATACCAAAGGTTCTTTGGAAGGAAGTATTGAACATGATGTTTTTTCGGACTGGAAGTTGGATTTAACCATAAATTCAAAGAAATTACTTGCTTTGAATACACAAGATCATGAAGATGCGGCCTATTATGGTACCGCATTTATAAACGGAGAGGCATCTATAAAAGGGCCAACCAATGGTTTGTTTATTAAAGTTGAAGCGCAATCAGAAAAAGGTACCACTCTCAAAATTCCTATAAATGACGCCGAAAGTGTGAGTGAGAATAGTTTTATTCATTTTTTGACTGCAAAAGAAAAGTATAATATTGAAAAAGGAATTGTTGAAAATTCCCGAAAATATAAAGGACTTGAGTTGGAATTTGATTTGGATATTACTCCTGATGCCGAAGTGGAAGTGATTTTTGACCGCAGTTCAGGGCATGGATTGAAAGGTAAAGGATATGGTACTTTGTTGTTTAAGATCAATACCTTGGGAAGATTTAACATGTGGGGGAATTTTCAGGCTTATGAAGGTTCTTATAATTTTAAATATGGAGGATTAATTGATAAGAAGTTCTTGGTAGAAAAAGGCGGTTCAATTGAATGGTTTGGCGATCCTATGAAAGCGGTTTTGAATCTTAAAGCAGTATATAAAACGATTGCAAATCCATCTGTATTGTTGGAAAATTCTTCTTTTAACAGAAAAGTTCCGGTTGATGTTGTGATTGGTATTCGAGGGGATTTAGCGAGTCCTGAACCCGATTTTAACATTGAATTCCCAACGGTGAGTAATGTATTGAAATCAGAGATTCAATATAAATTGAATGATAAGGACGTGAGACAAACTCAGGCTTTGTATCTATTGTCGTCAGGTGGTTTCTTGAGTCCGGAAGGAGTGAGTCAATCTGATTTTTCAGGAAGTTTATTTGAAACTGCATCCAGTTTGTTGGGAGGGATCATAAAATCTGAAGATGAAAAATTCAAAGTCGGACTAAATTATATATCGGCCGATAGAAGAATTGGAAAAGAAACTGACGGTAGATTTGTAGCGACCATTTCTTCAAAAGTGAATGAAAGAATTACCATAAACGGAAAAGTGGGGGTTCCATTTGGAGGAATCAATGAATCTGCTATTGTTGGAGATTTAGAAGTGCTGTATAGAGTAAATGAGGATGGGACAATGAATTTGCGCTTGTTTAATAGGGAGAATGATATTAATTATGTGGGACAAGGTATTGGCTATACACAAGGGGTAGGAGTCTCTTATGAGGTCGATTTTGATACTTTCAAAGAATTGATCAATAAAATTTTCAAGAAACATCAGCTAGGCAAAGAAAATATAATTACGGATCAATTTCAAGATTCTAATTTGGCTCCTGAATATATCAATTTTACCAAGCCAAAGAGTCCTAAAAAAGAAAAAAAAATAGAGAATAAAGAGGCTGTAATTAGGAAAGAGGATTGATATTAGTTTCCTTCTTTTTAATGTAATTTGGTTTCTGGATTTTACTTTAATTGACCTGAATAGTTAGTCTTTTTGGGGCTACAAATTATTTTAAAATCATTATAAGTGGTGACTTTGAATGTTTTTCTTTCTTTATGTAATTCCTGGTAATTCGTTTTTCAAAATAGTTTATTGTTGCTAGTCAAAAAGCGGGTTTTTAACTTTATAAGATCTAAAATGTGGACAGTTTTGGCATCCCTTTTTTTGGAATTAACCAACTGAATCCTAGTTCGTTTTTTTAATTTGAAATAAACTTATCAACGAAAACGTTTGAATTTGAGATAGCTTATTAATTTACTGAAAACATAGCATCATAACTGTATTATGTTTGCTAGTTTTACACTTTAATACTTAAATAATGCAAAAAACAATAAAAAAAATAGGTGTTCTGACATCCGGAGGAGATTCTCCTGGGATGAATGCTGCTATTCGATCAGTTGTTCGAACTTGCGCTTATCATAATATAGAATGCATCGGAATTTATAGAGGTTATCAAGGTATGATTGAAGGAGACTTCAAGGAAATGGGACCTCGTAGCGTTAATAATATTGTTAATAAAGGAGGAACTGTTCTTAAATCAGCACGTTCTCTTGATTTTAAAACTTCAGAAGGCAGAATAAAAGCACATGAGAATCTTCTTAAAGCAGGAATTGATGCCTTAGTAGTTATTGGCGGAGACGGAACATTTACCGGAGGACTGCTTTTTAACTCTGAATTTGATTTTCCAATAATGGGAATTCCAGGAACAATTGACAATGATATCTACGGTACAAGTCATACTCTTGGTTATGATACGGCGTTAAATACAGTGGTTGATGTAATCGATAAAATTAGAGATACGGCAAGTTCACATAACCGACTATTTTTTGTGGAAGTTATGGGAAGAGATGCAGGTCACATTGCTCTAAATGCCGGTATTGGAGCAGGAGCAGAGGAAATTCTTATACCAGAGGAAAATTTAGGATTGGACAGATTGTTGGAATCTTTACAAAAAAGTAAAGCATCTGGAAAATCATCCAGTATTGTTGTAATTGCCGAAGGAGACAAAATAGGTAAAAACGTATTTGAATTAAAAGATTACGTAGAAGCTAATTTACCGGAATACGATGTGAGAGTATCGGTTTTAGGTCATATGCAACGCGGTGGTTCACCTTCTTGTTTTGACAGGGTTTTGGCCAGTAGATTGGGCGTAAAAGCAGTCGAATCTTTATTGGAAGGAAAATCAAATTATATGGTGGGTTTACAAAATGACAAAGTAAATCTGACTCCATTGGAGCAAGCCATTAAAGGCAAATCAGAGATTGACAGGGAACTATTGAGAGTTTCGGATATCATGTCAACATAAGAAAATATTGAAGTTTATTGTGAGGAAATTAGACTTTAAATAAGTTAAATAGAAAAGGAAAATAAACAAAAATTAAAGTAAAATGTCAAAAGTAAAATTAGGAATAAACGGTTTCGGAAGAATTGGAAGAATCGTTTTTAGAGAATCATTCAATAGAGATAATGTAGAGGTAGTGGCTATCAACGATTTATTAGACGTGGATCACTTAGCTTACTTATTGAAATACGATTCAGTTCACGGTCGTTTTAATGGAACTGTTGAAGTAAAAGAAGGAAAATTATACGTAAACGGAAAAAATATTCGTATCACTGCTGAAAGAAATCCAGCTGATTTGAAATGGAATGAAGTAGATGTTGATGTAGTTGCTGAATGTACTGGTTTCTTTACTACTGTAGAAACGGCTAATGAGCACATCAAAGGTGGCGCTAAAAAAGTAATCATTTCGGCTCCTTCTGCTGATGCTCCAATGTTTGTAATGGGAGTAAATCATACCGAAGCAAAAGCCTCTGATTTGATCGTTTCTAACGCTTCTTGTACGACTAACTGTTTAGCTCCATTGGCTAAAGTTATTAATGATAATTTTGGAATTGTTGAAGCTTTGATGACTACAGTTCACGCTACAACTTCAACTCAAATGACTACTGACGGTCCTTCTAGAAAAGACTGGAGAGGCGGACGTGCTGCTTCATGCAACATTATCCCATCTTCTACAGGTGCTGCAAAAGCGGTTGGAAAAGTGATTCCTTCATTGAATGGAAAATTAACAGGAATGGCTTTCCGTGTTCCTACTACAGATGTTTCTGCAGTTGATTTAACTGTAAAAGTAGAAAAAGAAACTTCTTACGAAGAGATCATGGCAGTATTGAAAAATGCTTCCGAAACTACAATGAAAGGAATTTTAGGATATACGGAAGATCTAGTAGTTTCTCAAGATTTTGTTTCTGATAAAAGAACATCTATCATTGATGCTAATGCCGGAATTGGATTAAATTCTACTTTCTTCAAAATCGTATCTTGGTATGATAATGAGTATGGATATTCTAGTAAATTAATCGATTTATCGGTACACATTGCAGGCTTAAAATAATTATCTATATTTACAGAATCCCGTTATCTTTGATGTTTAACGGGATTTTATTTTTTACTATTCTGACTATAAATTATTTAGAATAGAAAAAACGAAACCTAAAAACCAAAAAAATGAGATTAATAGTTGATAGTGGTTCAACCAAAGCTGATTGGATTGCAATAGATGATGAGGGGAAAGTATTGTTTACCACCCAAACATTAGGGTTGAATCCGGAAACTCTTGATAGTAGCGAAATTGTTAAGCGATTGAATGATCGTTTTGATATTTTGCAAAATAAAAATGAGGCTTCTCATTTATTTTTTTATGGCGCAGGTTGCGGAACGGATAGAATGAAAATTGCGCTATCGCAAGTTTTTCAAGCTTATTTCCCTAATGCAATTATATCTGTAGAAGAAGATACCTATGCAGCGGTATATGCAACAACTCCTAAAGGACAAGAAGCAATTGTGAGTATTTTAGGAACGGGTTCTAACTGTAGTTATTTTGACGGAAAAGAATTGCATCAAAAAGTACAATCTTTAGGTTATATCGTTATGGATGATTGTAGCGGCAATGTTTTTGGAAAAGAACTGATAAGAAAATATTATTTTAATAAAATGCCAAAAGAATTGGCACTGCAGTTTGAAAAAGAGTACGATTTAGATCCTGATTTTATTAAGAATAAATTGTACAAAGAGCCTAATCCAAATGCTTATTTGGCAACTTTTGCTAAGTTTTTAATTCAACATAAAGATTCTGAATTCTGCAAGAAAATTATTCTTAAAGGAATGAAATCTTTCGTAAAAAATTATATCCGACAATTTGATAATTGCAAAGAAGTTCCCGTGCATTTTGTGGGTTCTATTGCTTTTTATTTAAAAGACGAATTGCAACAAACATTTGATAAATATGAGTTGCAACTAGGGAATGTGTTAAGAAGGCCTATAGATGGTTTGATTGCTTACCATATTGCTAATAAATAGAGATTAAAGATGGAAATTGCAATTATTGCGCATGATGGCAAAAAAGTGGATATGGTTCAGTTTTTAAATAAAAACAATGAACTATTACAAAATATAAAGATTAAACTAATAGCCACCGGAACAACGGGCAGCAAAGCCGAAAAAGCAGGTTTTAAAGTAAAAAAAATGCTTTCTGGGCCCATGGGTGGAGATGCTCAAATAGCAGCAAGAGTCGCCGAAGGGAAAACCAAATTAGTTTTGTTTTTCAAAGATCCACTGGCAAGTCATGCCCATGAAGTAGATATCAATATGTTGCTTCGGGTGTGTGATGTTCACAATGTGCCCATAGCGACTAATGAAGCTACTGCTCAGTTGGTATTGAACGCAATACTATCGAAATTATAGTATAATTATATTTTTATAAAACTACAAAACCGTTTCATCTACAGAAACGGTTTTTTTTGTTTTAAAGAGTTATTTAGGCAAAAAAAAAAATGTCCCGTTTTAGCTGGGACATTTTCTTAAGATTGTATTTATCAAGTTTGCTAGCAGTATTATAGAATAGCAATCATAGAGATCTCTACGTTGACATTTTTTGGTAGGCCAGCCACTTGAACGGTTTCACGGGCCGGAGCGGTTGTTTCGTTAAAATAAGAACCATAAACCGTGTTGATACTTGCAAAATCATTCATGTCCATAATGAATATAGTAGTTTTTACCACGTTTTCAAAGCTCATTCCTGCAGCATCCAGAACAGCTTTCATGTTTTCCATTACTTGCGCAGTTTCGGCTTCTATATTGGCTACATTCAGTTCACCAGTTGCCGGATTAATAGCAATCTGCCCTGAGGTATAAAGGGTGTTTCCTTTAAGTACGGCTTGGTTGTATGGACCAATTGGAGCAGGGGCTTTCTCAGTAAAAATTATTTTTTTCATGATAAATATATGATGGTTTATAGTATGTGAATCTCTTTTTAGGTTCTATTTAGCTCAAATAATCAGCAGAAAGTTATCGACCTACATTTCTGCTTCTTTTATCCCATTTTATGTCGCTCAACACCCCAGATTTTATTCCAATGAAGAAACCCCAGTTGGCATTATCGCCAAATGGAGTCCAATTGAAATCCATTCTCCAACTCAATAAATCTCTCTCAAAACGCAACTGAGTAAAGGTAACGCCGTTTTGTACAAAGTCATAACCTGTTGATATTCCGGCTTTCCATTTAGGTGTTAAATCTGCATTGGCAGAAATCATAATCGAATTCCCGATGATTTTTTTCTCCCTATTGTTATTTCCATAAGTCAAGGAATAGGCAAATGTCATGTCCCAAGGCAATTTAGATCTGAAAAATTCCGAAATTTGATCTTCACCTTCTTCTTCTTCTCCGTCAAATTGGCTTTTTCTGTCATTTAGAACGGTATTGCTTCCAAAAAGATCATCTTCACGGCCTCCGTTTCTTTGAGTCTGATTGTCCTTATCTTTTTTGTCTTTCTCTTTTTCTTTGCTCGAAAGAGAATAATTTAAGGTCATATTGGCACTAGTCATTCTAAATAGACTTCCGCCGTTATTGATGTTGTATAGATTCATTCGGTTACCGGAATTGTCAATCGCATAGGGATCTAAGGTAGCTCCAAAATTGACATTCATTTTGTTCTGAAATAATTGCGTTCCTCCACTAACTCGAACTGGAGACCAAGCAAGCGAAGTCTTACCGTCAGCGTCCAGATTATAACTTGTAGAAAAGTTTAAGTTATTCAGTAACATGATTTTTTTGGGTTCCACTTTGGTGCTATCCTTATCGGTTACTTTAGCTTCAAAAGTGTTACTCAAACTAAAACCTACATTATTAGAGCGGTTTAAACCGGGAGCGCCAAAAATCCCCCCTTCAAAACGGGAATACTGTTTTGTCATGGTTCCAGTAGCATCGGCAGCATAGGTGTCGTAGTATTTTTCAAAACTTGGAGTATAGCCATAAGAAGCAGAGGGACGCATGACGTGTCGGATAGATTTTATTTTTTTGTCTTCTCCAAAGTTGAAAGTTCCATAAATAGTAGTTCCTATACTAGATGAAAAAGAGTAGGTTCTAAAAGCGTCAAAACCGCTTACTACTTTATCGACTACCTTGCTTTGATCTATGTCGTAGTTTCTTTCTATGGTTTTGGCGTACCAGATTTCCTCATAATTTAAAGAGGTGGAGGCACTGAAGTATTTGAACAATTTGAAATTGGTACTCAACGGAATACTGTGTTGTACTCCTACTTTAGCATCTCTAAACATCTGAGGTTTGAAGAAAAGAGAATCCGTTGTGGTGATACTGTTTCTTCCGTTCAAATTGTATTGTAAATTGATGTTTTTGAAAAAACCTTTTTTAACGGCATCTTTTCCAACAAAAGGATAGATGCGGTCCACACTAAGTTGTAGTGTAGGTAAGGTCATGTTGATTGCTTCCGATTGGGTGTTTTGGGAATGTGTTGCCGATAAGGACATTCTGACTTGTGGAACAGAATTGAACGTTTTAGAATAAGATACAGACGAACTTAAGGTATTGTTTAGATTAGAACCAACATTGGCCAGATTTATCGATTGCTTAAAATATTTACTACTTCCAAGATTCACCGAAGCAGAGAAACTTGAATTTGGATTGGCTTTTGCATCTCTGGAATGCGACCATTGAATGTTGTAAATGCGTTGTTTTGAATAATCGGGATAGCCTCTTTCGCTAGTGATTAAATTTTCAAACCTGATATTGACATTTCCACGAAATTTGTATCTTTTGGCATAAGAAGACTCAAATCGCATACCATAACTACCATTAGTATAGTAGTCTCCTAAAACGGTCAAATCATAATGTTCATTTAGGGCAAAATAATAACCACCATTTTGCAAGGAAAAACCGCGATCGTTTGAATCGTTATAACTAGGTAAAATAAGTCCGGAAACACTGGTTTCTTTACTCATTGGGAAATAGGCAAAGGGCAGAGCAATAGGGGTTGGTACATTAGCAATGACCATGTTGGTTAAGCCGGTTATTACTTTTTTGCCGGGAATGAATTTTACCTTGCTGGTTTGAAAATAATATTCAGGATTGTCAACATCTTTTGAGGTTGTAAAACGTGCTCCTTTTAAAAAGTAAACGGAATCATTTTCTTTTTTAGTAATTGCTGCTTTTACTTTAAACTCTCCTTGATCTGATCTGGAATTCCAAATTATGGCTTTTTTTGTTTTAAAATTAAACCGAATAGAATCGGGTTCTACTTCGTTAGCACCTTGTTTGAAATTGGGATATTGGGTGTAGTTGCCTGTAGAGTCTTTAATTCGGCCGGCATAGACTTCATTTTTTTCATAATCCATGACAATTATCCCCGACTTTAGTTCAACGTCCTGGTAGTAGAGTTCGGCTTTGTCGTATAAGGTAATCAGTTTTTTCTTTTGGTCAATTTTTACAAATTGATTCGCTTTGTATTTCACCTTTCCGTCAAGAAAAGCTTTTTTGGGCTTGAGGCTGTCTTTTTTTACGATAGTATCGACTTGTTTTTTTTGTTCTACTATAGTTTTGTTAGCGGTTGTCACTTCTAGATTAGGAGTGTTTACTTGTTTTTTAGCAGAAATTGCTGCCTTTTTTTTTGAGATATCTTGTGCGTAGGTCTTACCGTATCCAATCGTGAGGAAAAAGGATATCAAAACGATATTAAATAAGTTTGTCTGCAAAGGTTTAAATGCTATTTTTGTAAAATTATGGCTTGTTTTTTGAAGTGTCAAACTTACAGATTATTTTTTGTCAAAAATAATCAAATAGAAGATATATAGCCATAGTGTTTTAATTAAATTTATTTTTTGATGCGTTTATTACATAAAATTAAAGGACTGTTTATTTTTCTGATAATTATAGGCTCTTATAATTCCTACAGTCAATCCCATATTTTTAAAGTTGCCTTAGATGCCGGTCATGGAGCTCATGATTTTGGTGCGGTTTATAATGGTCATATCGAAAAAAATATTGCTTTAGCTATTGTGTTAAAAGTAGGGAAAATATTAGAAGAAAAACCTAATTTTCATGTAATTTATACCAGAAAAACGGACGTTTTTATTGATTTGATCGAAAGAGCCAATATTGCCAACAGAGCCGATGCCAATATTTTTGTTTCGATTCATTGCAACGCCAATAAAAATACTGCCGCCGATGGAACTGAAACTTATGTAATGGGGATGAATAAGATTGCTTCCAATTTAGAGGCTGCCAAAAAAGAGAACTCTGTGATTACATTGGAGAAAGACTATAAAACAAAATATGAAGGTTTTGATCCAAACTCTCCAGAAACGATGATTGGGATGACTTTAATGCAAGAAGAATATTTAGATTACAGTATTTCTTTGGCAAGTAAAATTGAGGAAGGTTTTGGTCGATTGGGTAAAAAATTGAGACAAGGTGGTGTCAAACAAGCTCCTTTTATGGTGCTCCATAAAGCATATATGCCAAGGGTTTTGGTGGAAACAGGTTTCATATCTAATTATGCCGAAGGAAATTTATTAGATTCTGAAAGCGGACAAAATGAAATTGCCGAAGCCATAGCCGAAGCGATTGTGAGTTATAAAAATGAGTTCTTTGGTAACGAAATGATTGATTTTCTTGAAGTCAAACCATCTCAGAAAGTGAATGGAACTGCTGTCAAAGACAGTGCTACCTTTGTTAAAACCAAAAACACTCAAGTGGGGATTGAAGATAAAAAAACATCAGGAAAGGCAGCTGATTCTAATACTCTTTTTAAAGTGCAAATTTCAGTAAGCTCCAGAAAAATGGATTTATTGCCTCGAAATTTTAATGGTCTCAAGAATGTAACAATGCAGTATGATGATAAAATGTATAAATACATGTATGGTGAAACCCAGGATTATAATGAGTCTAAAAAACTTTTAGAAGAAGCAAAGGCTAAAGGATATAATTCAGCTTTTTTAGTGGCTTTTAAAAATGGGGATAAAATCAGCATTCAAGAAGCGATTAAGAATTAATATAAAAGTTAAATGTTTATATTAAATTTGTAATAAAAAAACTAAAATTTTGAAAATACGTACAGGAGTTAAAACAGCATTAGCAGCTATATTGTTGCTTTTTTCTTTAAATGTTTTTTCTCAATCCAATACCAAATTTGTTGTTGTTCTAGATGCGGGTCATGGAGGAAAAGATCCCGGGAATTCTTATCACGGTTTCGTTGAGAAAGAAATAGCGCTAAAAACAACCTTAAAAGTAGAACGTTATCTTGAAAAGGATACCCAAATCAAAGTGGTTTATACCAGAAAAAAAGATGTTTTTATAAGCTTAGCAGAAAGACCTAAAGCAGGGAATGATATTGGTGCTGATTTATTTGTATCTATACATTGCAATTCGGTTAGTAACCCCGTTCCTTATGGTACCGAAACGTATGTGATGGGTTTAGCGCGCAGCAACACCAACTTTGAGATTGCCAAAAGAGAAAACTCGGTTATTTTATTGGAAAAAGATTATAAAGAAACGTATAAAGGTTTCGATCCCAATAAGCCTGAAACTTTGATAGGGCTAAAAATTATGCAAGAAGAATATTTAGAAAGAAGTATTCGTTTAGCTTCAAAAATAGAACATAATTTCTCCAACAAATTACATCGAAAATCAAGAGGGATTAAGCAAATACCTTTATGGGTCTTAGACGCTTCTTATATGCCTAGTGTGCTAATCGAATTGGGTTTTTTATCCAATAAAAATGAGGGACTTTATTTGAATTCCGAATTTGGTCAGGAAAAAATGGCCGAAGCTATCGCAGAGGCTATCATTAGTTATAAAAATGAGTATTTTGGTTCCCAATCAAATACTACCACACCTAAAAAAAATAGTGGGAATGAATCTAAGGATTCTGTTATTCTTAAAAAAGGAGAGTCTGTTGCTAAAAACAAAATAATTGGGAAAGAAGTTACTAAGGCATCAAGCTCTGAGGTGGTCTTTAAAGTTCAACTAGCAGCCGGAAAAAGAAAGATTGAATTAAAACCTGCAAATTTTAAAGGATTATCAGATGTTTCATGCATGACAGAAAGTGGTGATTTTTATAAATATGTATATGGAACTACTTCAGACTATGGGGAAGCCAAGCGCAATTTAGAGATTGCAAAATCCAAAGGCTATGCATCGGCCTATTTGATAGCCTTTAAAGATGGATTAAAAATCAGTGTTCAAGAAGCGATTAAATTATAACAAGTTCAAATTATTATATTAAATTTGTCCAAAATACTTTAGATTTTGAAATTAACAAGAGAGATTAAGACAGCAATTTTAGTGATTGCATCGATACTATTATTTATTTGGGGATACAGTTTCTTAAAAGGAAAAGACCTTTTTAGTAGTTATAGAACATTATATGTAGAATACGCCAGCGTTGAAGGTTTGGCTACATCGGCTCCCGTTACTCTAAACGGCTTAGTGATTGGTAAAGTGAATAGCATTACGATAAATCAAAATACCGGAAAATTATTAGTCGAATTACAAATTAAAAGTGATTTTCCTATTTCAAAATCCAGTTTAGCTTCTATTTATGAGCCTGGTTTTATAGGTGGGAAGCAAATTGCGATTGAACCTAATTTTGAAGATAAATCGGTTGCTGAGAATGGCGATCAGCTAAAAGGGAATGTGAAGTTAGGACTTACTCAAACGGTAGGGGATAAATTGGCTCCTGTTCAGGAAAAACTCGAAAAAATAATGGTTAATGCGGATAATTTGATTACCGGGATTAATAATGTTTTGGATAAAAAAGCGCAAGAAGACTTAAAAATCAGTTTGGCCGAATTGAGTAAAACCATGGAGCAATTTCACAAAGCTTCGGTAAGTATGAACACTGTTTTGGATGATAATAAGGGTCAAATAAAAGGTGTTGTTTCTAATTTCAATAAAATCTCGGGGGATTTTTCTAAAATATCCGATTCTTTAAACAAAGCCGATTTAGGAAAAACAGTTAAAGATTTGAATAAAACCTTAGCCAAAGTAAATGGTATCATGAGCGGTTTGGAATCCGGTAAAGGTACAATGGGGAAATTGTTGAAAGACGATGCATTATATGCTAATTTATCTCAAACTTCAAAAGAATTAGAGTTGCTACTTCAAGATGTAAGGCTTTATCCTACTAGATATGTAAATGTATCTCTTTTTGGAAAGAAGAACAAACCCTATAAAGCCCCTGTAAACGATACTATTCCTAACGAAAAAAACTAAGTTCTATGAGCTATTTAGACAATATATTATTTGCTATTTTATTAGTAATAGGTTTTGGTTATTTTTTCAGCAATATCAAGAAAATCCACCGAAACATAAATCTCGGGATTGATATTGATCGAAAAGACAATCCCGGTTTGAGATGGAAAAACATGGCGATGATAGCTCTTGGGCAGTCAAAAATGGTCAAAAGACCTGTTGCTGGTGTTTTGCACATTATTGTCTATTTAGGTTTTATTATCATAAATATCGAATTATTAGAAATCATCATTGATGGTTTGTTTGGTACACATCGCGTGTTTTCCTTTTTAGGTTCGGCTTATGATGTGTTGATTGGTTCATTCGAAATATTGGCATTATTAGTTTTAATTGCGGTTTCTGCTTTTTGGATTAGACGAAATCTAATTCGATTAAAACGTTTCATCAATCCGGATTTAAACGGATTCCCTAAAAGTGATGCGAATTACATTCTTTATTTTGAAATGGTCTTAATGACCTTGTTTCTATTGATGAACGCTTCCGATTTGCATTTGCAAAATGTTCCGGGAGGTTTTTCTCATTTTATCAAAGCGGGTTCCTTTCCAGTAAGCCAATTTATTGCGCCTTTGTTCAATGGAATGTCAAATGAATCGGTGATGTTATTTTCAGAACTGTTTTGGTGGTTGCATATCATAGGAATTTTTGTTTTTATGAATTATTTGTATTTCTCAAAGCACCTGCACATATTGTTGGCTTTTCCTAATACTTATTTTGCCAATTTGAATCCTTTGGGGCAGTTTGATAATTTAGAAGCCGTTACTAAAGAAGTAAAAATGATGATGGATCCTAATGCCGATCCCTTTGCTGCAGCTCCCGCAAATGAGGGAGAAGTTCCAAGTAAATTTGGAGCCAGCGATGTTCAGGATTTAAATTGGGTACAACTCCTGAATGCTTATACTTGTACGGAATGTGGAAGATGTACTTCTTCCTGTCCTGCCAATCTTACCGGTAAAAAATTGTCGCCTCGTAAGATAATGATGGATACCAGAGACAGGCTCGAGGAGGTTGGGAAAAATATCGATGCCAATAAAGGGATGTTTGTTCCAGATAATAAAACACTTTTGAATGATTATATTACACCTGAAGAATTGTGGGCTTGTACTTCTTGTAATGCCTGTGTTGAGGAATGTCCTGTAAATATCAGTCCGCTATCGATCATCATGGATATGCGACGTTATTTGGTAATGGAGCAAAGTGCAGCGCCAATGCCTTTAAACGCTATGATGACGAATATTGAAAATAATGGTGCGCCATGGCAATACAGTCAGCAAGATCGATTGAATTGGAAAAACGAAAATTAATATTTTATAGTATATTGGTAACTCGTTTAAACATTTAACCGGATCAACGAATAATCGATTAACCGAATCAACAAAATAATATGTCAGAAAATTTAATAGTGCCAACAATGGCAGAAATGCTAGCTCAAGGAAAACAACCTGAAGTATTGTTTTGGGTGGGTTGTGCAGGAAGTTTTGATGATAGAGCCAAAAGAATAACGAAAGCATTTGTGAGAATCCTAAATCGTTCCAATGTTTCTTTCGCCGTACTTGGAGCAGAAGAAAGCTGTACTGGTGATCCTGCAAAAAGAGCTGGAAACGAGTTTTTGTTTCAAATGCAAGCCATGATGAACATTGAAGTGCTGAATGCTTACGAAGCTAAAAAAATTGTTACTGCCTGTCCGCATTGTTTCAACACTTTAAAAAATGAGTATCCTGAATTAGGCGGAAAATATGAAGTAGTTCATCATACTGAATTTTTGAAATCACTTTTAGACGACGGAAGATTGACCATTGAAGGCGGACAATTTAAAGGAAAACGCATCACTTTTCACGATCCTTGCTATTTAGGAAGAGCCAATAATGTGTACGAAGCACCTAGAGATTTAATCCTGAAGCTCGATGCCGAATTAGTAGAAATGAAACGTTCTAAAGCCAATGGTCTTTGTTGCGGTGCCGGTGGTGCGCAAATGTTTAAAGACGCAGAACCTGGAAATAAAGAGGTAAATGTGCTAAGAACCGAAGATGCCTTAGAAACAAAACCGGAAATAATTGCCGCTGGTTGTCCTTTTTGTAATACTATGATGACTGACGGAATTAAAAATAAAGAAAAGGAAGCCGAAGTTAAGGTATTGGATATTGCCGAATTGATTGCTAACGCCCAAGATTTGTAAAGGATTCCAATAGTTTTATTTGCTTAAAAATTTATAATTCACAATTTATAATTAAAATATATGTACGTTCCTTTTGAAAATTTACCCGAAGAATCCAGAATTTGGATTTATCAATCGAATAGAAAATTTTCGGATGCCGAATTTTCTGAGATTGAAACCGATTTAAAATCCTTTCTTGAGGGTTGGGCTGCGCACGGGACAAGTTTAGAATCTTCTTTTCAGTTAAAGTACAATCGTTTTATCATTATAGCCGTAAATCAAGAAGTTCAAGCTGCTACAGGTTGTTCTATTGATTCTTCAGTGGAGTTTATCCAAAGTCTGGAGCAAAAATACGGAGTTGATTTGTTAGACAAAATGAATGTGACTTTCAAGTTAGGGGAGCATATTGCTCATAAGCCATTGATTGATTTTAAGAAAATGGTAAAAGATAAGGCCGTTACGGAAAACACTATTGTTTTCAATAATTTAATCAATAACATTCAGGAATATAAAGAATCTTGGGAAGTTCCGGCTATGGATAGCTGGCACAGTCGTTTTTTCTAATATTCAAACATTTTAAATATTGAAAGAAGGCACAGGAATCGTATTCTTATGCTTTTTTTATTCTAGAATAATTTTGCTGTTTCAGTTGATTTGGAAATATAACTTTTAAAAAACAGTATAAATAATTAGAGAATCCTTAAATTCGTACTTCTAAAATAAGTAAATGAAAATTGCAATAGTTTGTTATCCTACCTTTGGCGGAAGTGGTGTTGTCGCAACAGAATTAGGTCTTGAATTGGCCCGATTGGGGCATGAAATTCATTTTATTACCTATAGTCAACCCGTGCGATTGGCACTTTTAAGCCCAAATGTTTATTATCATGAAGTAAACGTTCCTGAATACCCATTGTTTCATTATCAACCTTATGAACTGGCCTTGTCAAGCAAGTTGGTCGATATGGTAAAATTACACAAGATAGAAATACTTCATGTACATTACGCCATTCCTCATGCTTATGCCGGTTATATGGCTAAGCAAATGCTAAAAGATGAAGGAATTGAAATCCCAATGGTAACAACCCTTCACGGAACCGATATTACTTTGGTGGGGAATCATCCGTTTTATAAGCCTGCGGTAAGTTTTAGTATCAATAAATCGGATGTGGTGACTTCGGTTTCTCAAAGTTTGAAAGAGGATACCTATAAGTTATTCAACATAAAAAGAGACATTCATGTGATTCCAAATTTTATCGAATTGGATAAAAACATTCTGGATCCTAATATACCCTGCCGCAGGTCTGTAATGGCCAAAGAAAATGAAAAAATCATAACGCATATCAGTAATTTTAGAGCTGTAAAGCGAATTCCGGATATAATTAAAATTTTCTATAAAATCCAACAACAGATTCCTGCCAAATTAATGATGGTAGGGGATGGTCCTGAGAAGGAAAAAGCTGAGATTTTATGTCAGGAATTGGGTATTTTGGATAAGGTAATCTTTTTCGGAAATTCTAACGAGATTGATAAGATATTAAGTTACACTGATTTGTTCCTGTTGCCGTCAGAGACCGAAAGTTTTGGACTTGCTGCCCTAGAAGCAATGGCTTGGGGAGTTCCGGTAATTTCTAGTAATTCAGGAGGTTTGCCAGAAGTGAATTTTGATGGAGTTTCCGGATTTTTGAGTGATGTTGGAAATATTGATGAAATGGCAGGAAATGCTTTGAAAATTTTGAGTGATGACGCTGTTCTTTTTAAATTTAAAGAAAACGCTTTGTCTGTCGCTAAGAAATTTGATATAAAAAATATTCTGCCGCAGTATGTAGAATTATATGAAAAAGCGATCAAAAAGTATTCAAAAAAAGCAAGATCATTGAGTAAACCCAAATAGAGCCGATTCTTTTAATCATTTTAAAACAGCAAATGAAAAAAACAGCAGCAATTATAGTCATTTTAATTTTAGTTTCCTGCGGATCGGTGGCTACAAAAAATTCTGGAAAACAGCCCTTGTATGAAGTCTTGACTCAGCAGCAGCAAGGTGGAGCCAGCATTCATTTTTTTGAAATTCTTACTGAACCAAATGAAATTAAGATGTTGCAAAACGATACTCATTTAAGGAATAAAATCAGTGTCGAAGATGTGCAGCGATCAAATTTTGTTATTTTGAATTTGGGCGAAAAAATGACCGGAGGATATGCGGTAGGAGTAGAAAGTGTTGTAGAAACAGACAAGAATATAATAATTACCGTAAAAGAAACGAGCCCTGAACCTGATGCGATGGTTTCTCAAAATATTACTTATCCTTTTTGTGTGGTAAAAATAAATTCTAAAAAGGAAATTATCATTAAATAAAAATAACCGGCTCAAAATAAATATGTGCCGGTTTTTTTAATGCGATGTTTCAAAGATTTATAGTATTCCAAGTTCAATCATGCAGTTTTTCATCATTTTATAGGTTCGTTCAATGTCGTTGTCTAAGCCTATCGAAAAACGAATTAATCCATCGGTTAGCCCCATTTCGGCTTGTTCTTCTAGAGGAATTTCGCTTGAGGTTGAAGTTCCTGGAGCGCTAAACAGGGTTTTATAAAAACCTAAGCTTACCGCAAGATAGCCTAAATTTCTAGCTTGCATCAATTCCATTAGCTCATTGGCTTTTGCCAAAGTCCCTACGTCCAGAGTCATCATTCCTCCAAAACCGTACTCCGGATTTATCATTGAAGAGTATAATTGATGACTGGGATGACTTTTCAAGCCCGGATAGACTGTTTTTAAGCCGTCTTTTTCAAAACGCTCTGCCAGATAAGCTGCATTGTAACTGTGTTGTTTTATCCTCAGATGTAAGGTGCGTAAGTTTTTCATGACACTGGCTGAGCGCATGCTGTCCATTGTAGGGCCAAGAAGCATGCTGGCGCCACTGTTCACATTTTTTAAGCTATTGATGAATTCGTTCGAAGCGCAAGTAACACCACCCACAGTGTCGCTACTTCCGTTGATGTACTTGGTCAAACTGTGAATGACAATATCGGCTCCAAGTTTAATTGGGGTAACTGAAAGTGGAGAAAAAGTATTATCAACAACCAGTTTTAGGTTGTACTTTTTGGCAATTTTTGATAAACCGGCAATGTCAGCCACTTCAAGCAAGGGGTTGCTTACGGTTTCACAGTATAAAACTTTGGTATTTGGGGTAATAGCAGCTTCAACTACCTCTAGTTTTGTGATGTCTACAAAAGTTGTCTTTATGCCTAATCTTGGTGCAAAATTCTTGAGAAAAGCATAAGTTCCTCCATAAATAGTTCTACTGGAAACGATGTGATCCCCAGCTCCGCACAATTGTAATAATGTTGGCGTAATGGCGCCCATTCCTGAAGCCGATACATTAGCTGTTTCTGTTCCTTCCATGGCAGCCAAGGCTTTGTCTAAATACAGATTACTGGGTGAAGAATGGCGTGAGTAGAGATAACAGCCTTCCATATTACCTTCAAAGGTATCAAACATGGTTTTGGCCGAAAGGAAAGTATAAGTAGATGAATCAGAAATGGATGGATTGACTCCGCCAAATTCTCCGAAATACTGTAAATCCTGAATGTTATCTGCGGGATTGAATTTCATAGGTTCAGTTTTAATTATTTTTAATGTAAAGTACGTTTATCTAGTTTTTATTATCAATACAGCTTCCTAAACTCAGTTTTATAATCGGTAAATATTTTATTAGTTAGATTTATTTTCTATTTTTATTCAAATTGTATACCTTTTACCAAAAAAAATACAGCATGACTTTGGATTTAATAGATAAAAAACTGCTCAAACTGCTGCAAACCAACAGTAAGAAGACTACTAAAGAATTGTCTTTGGATCTTAATCTTTCAGTGACTGCGGTTTATGAACGAATTAAAAAACTTGAAAGAGAAGGAATTATTGATAAATACGTTGCCGTAGTCAATAAATCCAAAGTAGAGAAAGGTTTTGTTGTTTTTTGCCATTTGAAACTCATCCAGCACACCAAGGAATTTCTCACCAAGTTTGAAAGTGAAGTGGTGAAACTTAAGGAAGTTCTGGAATGCTATCATGTGAGCGGTGATTATGATTATATTCTTAAAATTGTCGTAAAAGATATGGAGGCTTATAGAGAATTTTTGGTTACTAAGCTTACTATTTTGCAGCATATAGGCAGTACCCACAGTACTTTTATGATAAGCGAAGTAAAAAGTACTTCGGTAGTCGATGTGTAAAAAAGGAATCTTTGATGTAGTTTTGCTAATTCCTAACAAAAAACCTCTTGTTTTAAACTTTAAACAAAACTTAATTCCTTAATTTTGTAATCCAAAAAAATAATACTCACATAAAAAATATACTATGAGTTCATTTGACGTAGTCATTATTGGTTCTGGCCCAGGAGGATATGTATCAGCGATTCGTTGTGCACAACTAGGTTTCAAAACAGCAATTATTGAAAAATATTCCACTCTTGGAGGAACTTGTCTTAATGTAGGCTGTATTCCCTCTAAGGCATTATTATCATCTTCTCACCATTTTGCAGAAATTAAACATTTTGCAGATCATGGAATTGAAGTTTCAGGAGAGGTGAAAGTAAACTTGGAGAAAATGATTGCCCGCAAAAAAGCAGTGGTAGATCAAACTTCTGGAGGGATTAATTACCTAATGGATAAGAATAAAGTAACTGTTTTTAATGGTTTGGGTTCATTTGTAGATGCTACTCATGTAGCTATTGCCAAAGAAGACGGAACAACGGAAACAATTGAGGGTAAAAACATCATCATTGCAACAGGTTCTAAGCCATCTTCTTTACCTTTTATCAAAATTGATAAAGAAAGAATTATTACTTCTACAGAAGCTTTGGCTTTAAAAGAAGTGCCAAAACACCTTGTTATCATTGGTGGTGGCGTAATTGGTATCGAATTAGGACAAGTATACCTGCGTTTAGGCGCACAAGTATCTGTTGTGGAATTTATGGACCGAATCATTCCAGGAATGGACAGTTCGTTGTCTAAAGAATTGACTAAAGTCTTGAAGAAACAAGGAATGAAATTCTATGTTTCCCATAAAGTACAGTCTGTTGAAAGAAATGGAGAAGCTGTTACAGTTCAGGCCGAAAATGCTAAAGGAGAAACAATCACTCTTGAAGGAGATTATGCTTTGGTTTCTGTAGGGCGTCGTCCATACACAGATGGATTGAATGCGGACAAAGCGGGAGTTAAAATTTCCGATAGAGGACAAGTAGAAGTAAACGACCATTTGCAAACTTCGGCTTCTAATATTTATGCCATTGGAGACGTGGTTCGTGGAGCAATGTTAGCACACAAAGCGGAAGAAGAAGGAACTATGGTTGCTGAAATTTTAGCCGGTCAAAAACCACATATCGATTACAACTTGATTCCAGGGGTTGTTTACACTTGGCCAGAGGTGGCTGCTGTGGGACAAACAGAAGAGCAATTGAAAGCTTCTGGAGCTGAATACAAAGTTGGAAGTTTTCCTTTCAAAGCATTAGGTCGTGCTAGAGCGAGTGGAGATTTAGATGGTTTTGTAAAAATCCTTGCCGATGCAAAAACGGATGAAGTCCTGGGAATTCACATGATTGGAGCCAGAACAGCTGATTTGATCGCTGAAGCAGTTACTGCAATGGAATTCAAAGCTTCTGCTGAAGATATTTCAAGAATGTCTCATGCGCATCCTACATTTGCAGAAGCAATAAAAGAAGCAGCATTGGCAGCTACAGATAATAGAGCTTTACACGTATAGTTTCTTAATAGATTTTAAAAAAAGCCGTTCAATTGAACGGCTTTTTTTATCGCGTATATTTTTGATTTACAATGTTTTAGCTATTTAATTATCAGCAATGAAAAGACCTTTATAGTTTTTCCAATGGGTAAAAATTAGAAAGATGTTGCCGACAAAAACAAAAAGAGCAATAGGTAAGTTCTCTGGAGTTAAAAAGTAATTAATCAGTAAAATATTTATGGTTACCGGAAAAATAACAAGGTTGGCCAAGGTCATATATTTACCAGTAACAAAGGATAATCCACATAATAATTCGAGTGTTTTTGCCAAAGGGATTAAGTAAGTAGATGCTACCAGACCAACTTGAAATGCTTTGAATTCTCCTGTGGAGACTGGCTCGGGTGTTAGATGAAAAAAGTAACTAACAGAGGTATAAAGAAACAATAACCCAAGCATGGTTCGAATAATAATAGTTGCGATTTTCATAGTATTTAGGTTTAGTGGTTTAAAGACTAAAAAGAGTTCCACATCTCCAACTATAATTTTGCGGAACCGTATAATAAGTTTGCCGCCTTTCGTGAGCTTTTTAAAAGCCAAGCTCACGCTTTTTTAGAAATCCTGATGAATAGAATTAAGGGTTTTAAACTCAATAGATTAATGTAAATTTACAAAAAAAAGGGACTAATTTTCTGATAATCGAATATTTATGGATTTTTTTTATCGTAATTTTGAATTTTAAAGAACATATTTTTTGAGAACTTCAGTTTATAAGCCTATTCCCGATACAAAATTGTTTAAACAACAACTTTTATTTTGGGCGCAACAATTTCGGGAAGTTATTTTTATGGATAGTAATGATTATCCGCAAGCGTATTCCAGTTACGATTGTATGCTGGCAGTGGATGCTTTTACGTCTTTAAAAACAGATTATTATAATGCTTTTGAAGATTTAAAACAGTACCAACAAACAACTAAAGACTGGCTTTTTGGTTATTTAGCCTATGATTTAAAAAACGACGTCGAAGATGTACAATCCAATAACTTTGACGAACTGGGTTTTCCGGACCTCTTTTTCTTTCAACCCAAAAAAATATTTTTACTAAAAGGGAATCAACTCGAAATCTCTTATCTCTCCATGTGCGATGATGAATTAGAGCAAGACTTTGAAGAAATAAGAAGCAGTCAAAAGCAACAAGAAGAAACAGCAGAAAGTTTGTTAATTCAGCAACGAATTTCTAAAGAAAGCTATCTTCAAAAAGTTTCCAAAATGCTCGCTCATATTCATCAGGGAGATATTTATGAAGCTAATTTTTGCATGGAATTTTATGCCGAAAATGCCCTTTTCAACCCCTTGGATAAATTTCAAAAATTGAACGAAATTTCCAGAGCTCCTTTTGCCGTTTTTTTTAAAAACAACAAGCATTTTTTACTTTCGGCCACCCCAGAAAGGTATCTGAAAAAAGAAGGAGAAAAGTTGATTTCGCAGCCTATTAAAGGAACTTCTAAACGTTTTTCTGACCCAATCAAAGATGAGGATGCTAAGAATCAATTAACATTAGACCCAAAAGAACGTGCCGAAAATATTATGATTACTGATTTGGTTCGCAATGATTTATCCAGAATAGCCCAAAAAGGATCAGTTGCCGTGGACGAATTATGCGGGATTTATTCCTTTATACAGGTGCACCAAATGATATCGACCATCACCGCAAAACTAGATCCCCAATACAATGTCATTGACGCCATTAAAGCTACTTTTCCTATGGGAAGCATGACTGGAGCTCCAAAAATTTCGGCGATGAAAATTATCGAAGAATTAGAGGAGACTAAACGCGGATTGTATAGTGGAACGGTCGGTTATTTTACTCCAAACGGAGATTTTGATTTCAATGTGGTCATTCGCAGTATTTTATACAATCAAGAAAAGCAATATGTTTCTTTTTCTGTTGGGAGTGCCATTACGTCGCAATCCATAGCTGAAAAGGAATACGAGGAATGTTTGCTCAAAGCAAAAGCAATGAGGGAGGTTTTACAATAGTTGCCATTTTAGTATTCGATAGTATAGTTTAATTTTTTAATTTTTGAAAGATGTTAGTCAAACTTAAAAAACATATCGTTGAAAATTTTCAGTTTCTGGAAAATAAAAAGCTTGTTTTGGCCACCAGTGGTGGTTTAGACAGCATGGTCATGGCTCATTTATTTCAGCAATTAGGTTTTGACATCGCGCTTGCGCATTGTAATTTTCAACTTCGAGGCCTGGAGAGTTTCGGAGATCAGACTTTTGTTCAGGAATATGCCGCAACAAATGAAATTCCGCTTTTTATTACCCAATTTGATACTGAGGCTTTTGCCAAAGACTATAAACTTTCGACTCAGCTTGCCGCTCGCGATTTGCGCTACAACTGGTTTTATGAGCTCTTAGAGACAGAAAACTATGATTATATTCTCACGGCGCACCATGCTGACGATAATTTAGAAACTTTTTTGATAAACCTAAGTCGGGGAACGGGTTTGGAAGGATTGGTTGGGATTCCTGAACAAAATGACAAGATAATCCGACCGCTTTTGTTGTTTTCTCGCCAAGAGATCGCTAATTATGCCGCCGAGAATACAATTCAATGGAGGGAAGACAGTAGCAATGCTTCGGATAAGTATTTGCGAAATAAAATTCGCCATGATTTGGTTCCGTTGTTTAAGGAGTTAAATCCGCAATTTATCGCTTCTTTTCAAAAAACACAATCTTATTTGCAGGATGCCCAAACCATGCTCGAAGACGCTGCAATTATGGTGTACCAACAGGTGGCTAAAAAGAAAGGAGACGAAATTTATTTTGACTTAAAACAATTGAAAAGATTAGCCAATTACAAATCGTATTTGTACCAATGGCTGCATGAGTTTGGATTTTCGAGCTGGAATGATGTATATGATCTAGTTGAAAGCCAATCAGGTAAACAAGTTTTCTCGCCCGATTTTCGATTGTTGAAAGACAGGGATTCTTTAATTCTGAGCCCAATACATTCTGAAAAGGAAAAATCAGAATATTTTGTCAATAAAAATAGTACAGAAGTTAATTTCCCCTTAAATCTTTCGTTTTGCAAAGTATCGGACATTAGCCTTCCTACAAATACCGCTATATTTGTCGACGAAGATCAATTAGAATTTCCATTGGTTTTAAAAAGATGGAATCAAGGAGATCTTTTTCAACCTTTTGGGATGAACGGAAAATCTAAAAAAGTAAGCAAATTTTTTAAAGATGAAAAGTTATCCTTAATAGAAAAGGAAAATAGTTGGATTTTATGGTCCGGTAATAGAATTGTTTGGATTGTAGGGCTTCGCCAAGACGAACGATTTAGAATCATTAATACAACAAAAAATATATTGAAAATAGAGTTAGAAGATGGAAGTCAAAGATTCTAAAAATACCACTAAATGTTTAAATAAATACTTATGAAGAAAAAAGTTGTTTTTTTACTGCTTGCTTTTTTAGCTTTTGCCAATGTGAATTCGCAGATACTGGATCCGGCAAAATGGACTACTAAAATTGAAAAAAAATCCGATAACACATATATATTAATCTTTGATGCTGTTATCGAAAAAGACTGGCATCTGTATTCCCAGTTTACCAAAGATGGCGGTCCACTGCCCTTAGAAGTTGTTTTTAAAAATCAAAAGGACAACTTTACTCTTATTGGTAAAGCCAAAGAAAGTAAAACAAGAACGGCTTATAATGACATTTTTGAAGTTGATGAAACCTTTTTTGAAGGTAAAGCCCAAATTCGACAAGAAGTTAAGGTAACTAATCCTAAGCTTACTAAAATTGAAGTGGAATTGAATTACCAAGTTTGTAAAGAGGTTTGTATCAATGTAGAAAAGAAATTTAGTTTTGCTCTTCCGGCCTTTAGTCCCGAAGCGGCAACTTCAAAAATGGAACAAGCTGTAGTTCCTGTTGCGACAGATTCAATAAAAATAGATACACTTGCTGCGCCTAGTTTAGGGGCTAGTAATTATACGGAAGCGACTACTGCTCCTGTAAAAGACGCTGTAGAGGAAACAGCATCTGATTCTCAAAGAGGACTTTGGTCTATATTTTTTATAGCATTTCTATCCGGTTTTGCAGCCTTATTGACTCCATGTGTTTTTCCGATGATCCCTATGACGGTGAGCTTTTTTACCAAACAAAGTAAAACAAAAGCTCAAGGGATTAGAAATGCTATTATTTATGGAGTTTCGATTATCTTAATTTACGTTTTATTAGGCTCGTTAGTTACTGCTGTTTTTGGCGCTGATGCCTTGAATGCTTTGTCTACTAATGTGTGGTTTAATATTATTTTCTTTATACTATTAGTGGTTTTTGCTGCTTCATTTTTGGGAGCATTCGAAATTATGTTGCCTAATTCATGGGCAAATAAGGTAGACAGTCAGGCAGATAGAGGCGGTATTGTGGGGATTTTGTTTATGGCTTTAGCCTTGGCAATCGTGTCCTTCTCTTGTACAGGACCTATTGTAGGAACACTTTTAGTCGAAGCAGCTTCCAAAGGTGGTATCGCTCCAATAATTGGGATGCTTGGTTTTTCATTGGCTTTAGCCTTGCCTTTTATGCTTTTTGCGATGTTCCCAGGATGGTTAAACTCTTTGCCTAAATCAGGTGGTTGGTTGAACACAGTGAAAGTGGTTTTAGGATTTTTGGAATTGGCCTTGGCTTTCAAATTCTTATCAAATGCAGATCTGGTATTGCAATTGCATTTATTGGAAAGAGAAGTTTTCTTAGCCATTTGGATTGCAATTTTTGGAACATTGGCCTTTTATTTATTCGGAAAAATTACGTTGCCTCATGACAGCCCAACTACACATATTTCGGTAGGAAGATTAATGACGGGATTGTTGGTATTAACTTTTACGGTCTATCTAATTCCGGGACTTTGGGGAGCGCCTTTAAAGATAATAAGTGCTTTCCCTCCTCCAATGGAATACAGTGAAAGTCCTTTTGGAGTAGGTGGTTCGAAAGGAAGTGCATCAGCTGCTGAAGTTTTGCCCGATGGAGCCAAAAGTGGCCCACATGGAATTATTGTTTTTGACGATTATGAAAAAGGATTGGCTTATGCTAAAACAATAAATAAACCCATTATGCTCGATTTTACAGGCTATGCTTGTGTAAATTGCAGAAAAATGGAAAACAACGTTTGGTCTGATTCAAAGGTATTACCTATTCTAAACAATGAAGTGGTGCTTATCTCTTTATATGTCGATGATAAGAGAGAATTGCCTAAAAATGAACAGTTTGTTTCTAAAACAACGGGTTCTGAAATTGAAACAGTGGGGGATAAATGGACTGATTTTATGATCACAAAATATAAGACTAATACCCAACCCTTATATGTGATTACAGATTTAGAAGGAAATAATTTAAATGCCGAAAAACCAACCATAAGTTATGTAGGCGTAAACGAATATGAAACTTGGTTGAAAGCCGGAATTTCAAATTTTAAAAAGTAAAATCTGGAAAAAGATTCTTCTTTAGTTGTCTGTCTAGTCCTAAAAAAACCTGTTCAAATTTTTGAACAGGTTTTTTTATGCGTTTAAAAAGAGTTCGAAACTTAAGTATCTTTTTTATTCTTTCTGCTTTGCAAAAAGTTAAAAGATGCAATTGAAAGAGCTTTTCATTCCTTTAATCGAAAATGTATTAAAAATAAGATTAATGTATTCTTAATTGTATAAATTAGTGTTAAGTATTTGTTTTTTAATGATTTATATTAGTGTTTTTGTTATTAATATAAAGGATTTGTTGCGGTAAAGTCAAAAAGAGAGAAACTTCATTCGGTTGATTTTACATTATTATAGTCAGGCATTCCATATTCGTTATTTTATTATTTCTAATTCGATAAATATGAAAACATTTCTACCTAAGCCCGCATTTTTAACGATTGTTTTTTTTATTGCCAATTTGTTTTTTGCCGGTGCAGCTTTTGGGCAGGCAACGGTCACTACAGATAAAGAGGATTATGCTCCCGGTGAGTATGTAATTATTAGCGGTAGCGGATGGCTGCCTGGGGAAACCGTGACTTTACATTTTGATGAAACCCCAAAGCCGGCAACATGCCTTCTTCCACACGACATGACTGCTGTGGCTGATTCTAATGGTACTATTTTCAATAATCAGTTTTTAATAAAAATTAACCATATTGGAGTTTCTTTTTTATTAACGGCTACAGGAGCAACAAGCGGTTTACAAGCTTTTGCCTCTTTTACTGATGGGAATATTAGGATTAAAACTAACTCTGGGACTATTTCTGTTTCTGCTTATAATCATGATGGGCCTGGATGTAGTGGTAGTTCTGGCTCTGAAACAGTTACACTGGTTGGGACTTCTAATCCGGGTGAGAGTGTAGCTGTTGCAGATAATAACAAATCGTCTTTTATTAAGGCACCAGCAGTAAATAGTCTTAATCAGATTTTTAGTTCTTGGACTACAAATGATAGCTATACAACGCCAGACAGTAATAAGCCATATGAGATTTGTGTGGTAGGTAAAAATGGAACGATAGATTTTACTGCAAATTATATTGCCTGTACGGCACCTCCTGCTCCCACAATAATTAGTCCTATAACCTATTGCCAAGGTTCATTAGTCAATGCTTTGACAGCAACAGGAAGTAACTTATTATGGTACACTACAGCAACTGGGGGAACAGGAAGTAGTACTGCGCCAACTCCCTCTACAGTTTCTTCAGGAACAACAAGCTATTATGTAAGTCAAACGGTAGGCTGTGAAAGCTTAAGAGCGAGAATTGATGTAGTAATTAATGGAATTACTGCAGGAGTAATTGGCAAAGGAGCAACTCAACCCGGACCAGGTTGCGGAACATTAGATCCTGGGATTACTTCTACAGTAAACGCGATTGGCTCAAGTGCTCCTAGTTATATATGGCAACAAAGTACAGATGGAGGAATAACTTGGTCAACAATTGCCGAAACATCGAGTCAGTACAATCCACCTCTTTTGAATATCAGCACCTCTTTTAAAAGGATTGCTACTTCAAGCCTTAATGGTGTTAGTTGTTCTGCCGAATCTAATATTTTAACCTTCGAAGTTAATCCTTTACCTATAGTAGCTTCTATATTGCCAGGTGGTACGACCAATGTTTGTGTAGACTCTGCTTTACAGTTATCAAATGCAACTCCAGGAGGCGTTTGGAGTAGTTCAAATACTGGAATCGCAACGGTAAATGCTACAGGGCTTGTAACTGGTGTTTTGGCGGGTAATGTTACGATTAGTTATACTGTTACGGATGAAGCTTCTGGATGTTTTAAAGCTGCAAATAAAACAGTAAATGTATATGCTTTGCCAACAGCTCCCACCGCAGTGAATTTTACTGGTCCTTATGACGGGATAGTACATACCAGCTCTGCAACTGTGGCTGCCGGAGAAACGATAGATTGGTATACTACCGCTACAGGTACGACAACAACAACTGCTCCTACAGGAACTAATGCAGGGACATATTCTGCTTATGCAGAGGCTAGAAATACTACAACGGGCTGTAAAAGCGCTACTAGAACACTTGTCACTGTGACAATCAGCAAAGCCGATGCTTTGGTGAGTGTTAGCGGTTATTCCGGAGTTTATGATGCTTTGGCGCATGGCGCAATAGGCAGCGCAACCGGAATCGGCTCGATAGACTTAAGTTCCGGTTTGAATTTAGGTTTAAGCTTTACAGACGTTCCTGGTGGCACCGCTAATTGGACCTTTGATGGCGGAATAAATTACAATAACGAATCGGGAAGTGTGGCTATAGATATCAGCAAAGCCGATGCTTTGGTGAGTGTTAGCGGTTATTCCGGAGTTTATGATGCTTTGGCACATGGCGCAATGGGAACGGCTACCGGAATCGGCTCGGTAGACTTGAGTTCCGGTTTGAATTTAGGTTTAAGCTTCACAGACGTTCCTGGTGGCACCGCTAATTGGACCTTTGATGGCGGAATAAATTACAATAACGAATCGGGAAGTGTGGCTATTGATATCAGCAAAGCCGATGCCTTGGTAAGTGTTAATGGTTATTCCGGAGTTTATGATGCTTTGGCGCATGGCGCAACAGGCAGCGCAACCGGAATCGGCTCGGTAGACTTAAGTTCCGGTTTGAATTTAGGTTTAAGTTTTACGGACGTTCCTGGTGGCACGGCTAATTGGACCTTTGACGGTGGAATAAATTACAATAACGAATCGGGAAGTGTGGCTATTGATATCAGCAAAGCCGATGCCTTGGTAAGTGTTAATGGTTATTCCGGAGTTTATGATGCTTTGGCGCATGGCGCAACAGGCAGCGCAACCGGAATCGGCTCGGTAGACTTGAGTTCCGGTTTGAATTTAGGTTTAAGTTTTACAGACGTTCCTGGTGGCACGGCTAATTGGACCTTTGATGGCGGAATAAATTACAATAACGAATCGGGAAGTGTGGCTATTGATATCAGCAAAGCCGATGCCTTGGTAAGTGTTAATGGTTATTCCGGAGTTTATGATGCTTTGGCGCATGGCGCAACAGGAAGCGCAACAGGAATCGGCTCGGTAGACTTGAGTTCCGGTTTGAATTTAGGTTTAAGTTTTACAGACGTTCCTGGTGGCACGGCTAATTGGACCTTTGATGGCGGAATAAATTACAATAACGAATCGGGAAGTGTGGCTATTGATATCAGCAAAGCCGATGCTTTGGTGAGTGTTAGCGGTTATTCCGGAGTTTATGATGCTTTGGCGCATGGCGCAACAGGCAGCGCAACCGGAATCGGCTCGGTAGACTTGAGTTCCGGTTTGAATTTAGGTTTAAGTTTTACGGACGTTCCTGGTGGCACGGCTAATTGGACCTTTGACGGTGGAATAAATTACAATAACGAATCGGGAAGTGTGGCTATTGATATCAGCAAAGCCGATGCCTTGGTAAGTGTTAATGGTTATTCCGGAGTTTATGATGCTTTGGCGCATGGCGCAACAGGAAGCGCAACAGGAATCGGCTCGGTAGACTTAAGTTCCGGTTTGAATTTAGGTTTAAGTTTTACGGACGTTCCTGGTGGCACGGCTAATTGGACCTTTGACGGTGGAATAAATTACAATAACGAATCGGGAAGTGTGGCTATTGATATCAGCAAAGCCGATGCCTTGGTAAGTGTTAATGGTTATTCCGGAGTTTATGATGCTTTGGCGCATGGCGCAACAGGAAGCGCAACAGGAATCGGCTCGGTAGACTTAAGTTCCGGTTTGAATTTAGGTTTAAGTTTTACGGACGTTCCTGGTGGCACGGCTAATTGGACCTTTGACGGTGGAATAAATTACAATAACGAATCGGGAAGTGTGGCTATTGATATCAGCAAAGCCGATGCTTTGGTGAGTGTTAGCGGTTATTCCGGAGTTTATGATGGATTAGCGCATGGCGCAATGGGAACGGCTACCGGAATCGGCTCGGTAGACTTGAGTTCCGGTTTGAATTTAGGTTTAAGCTTCACAGACGTTCCTGGTGGCACGGCTAATTGGATCTTTGATGGCGGAATAAATTACAATAACGAATCGGGAAGTGTGGCTATTGATATCAGCAAAGCCGATGCTTTGGTGAGTGTTAATGGTTATTCCGGAGTTTATGATGCTTTGGCGCATGGCGCAACAGGCAGCGCAACCGGAATCGGCTCGATAGACTTAAGTTCCGGTTTGAATTTAGGTTTAAGCTTTACAGACGTTCCTGGTGGCATCGCTAATTGGACCTTTGATGGCGGAATAAATTACAATAACGAATCGGGAAGTGTGGCTATTGATATCAGCAAAGCCGATGCTTTGGTGAGTGTCAGCGGTTATTCCGGAGTTTATGATGGATTAGCGCATGGCGCAATGGGCAGTGCAACTGGAATCGGCTCGGTAGACTTAAGTTCTGGTTTGAATTTAGGTTTAAGTTTTACAGACGTTCCTGGTGGCACCGCTAATTGGACCTTTGATGGCGGAATAAATTACAATGACGAATCGGGAAGTGTGGCTATTGATATCAGCAAAGCCGATGCTTTGGTGAGTGTTAGCGGTTATTCCGGAGTTTATGATGGATTAGCGCATGGCGCAACAGGCAGCGCAACTGGAGTAGGATTGATAGACTTGAGTTCCGGGTTGAATTTAGGTTTAAGCTTCACAGACGTTCCTGGTGGCACGGCTAATTGGACCTTTGATGGCGGAATAAATTACAATAATGAATCGGGAAGTGTGGCTATTGATATCAGCAAAGCCGATGCTTTGGTGAGTGTTAGCGGTTATTCCGGAGTTTATGATGGATTAGTGCATGGCGCAACAGGCAGTGTAACTGGAGTAGGATTGATAGACTTAAGTTCCGGTTTGAACTTAGGTTTAAGTTTTACGGACGTTCCTGGTGGCACCGCTAATTGGACCTTTGACGGTGGAATTAATTACAATAACGAATCGGGAAGTGTGGCTATTGATATCAGCAAAGCTCTCTTGACAGTGACCGCTGATAATAAAATGAAATATTGCGGACAGACGAATCCAACCTTTACCATACAAATTACTGGATTTATGAATGGTGAAACAGCAGCAGTTTTAGATGTTCATCCATTAGCAACTATATTAGGAGATAATCAGACTATAGCCGTATCTGGTGGTGCAGATAATAATTATGGCTTTAATTATGTAAATGGTCTTTTAACAACCATCGGTATAAACATCGATGCCTCTGCAAGTAGCGCGCCTGTTCCTGTAAATTCATTGGCTAAATTGAAAGCGACTGTAACAGCTTCGCCGGTGATCCCAGGGTTATCATTAGCGGGTATTCCAGTATTGTTTACGCTGGATAATGGCAATGGAGGTCTAACCACCTATGACGCCACCACAGACGCTACAGGTTTAGCTATTACATCAGGAATTAGTCTGCCGGTAGAAATGTATCAGGTAAACGCTACAGTTAGTCCTTGTGCTTCGTCAATGGCTTATTTGCCAGTATACGACCCAGATGGAGGATTTGTTACTGGTGGAGGATGGATTAATTCTCCTGTAGGTGCTTATGTTGCAAATCCTTCATTAATTGGTAAAGCTAATTTTGGTTTTGTGGCGAAATATAAAAAAGGAAGTGCCCTAGTTGATGGAAATACGGAATTTCAATTTAATGCGGCTAATTTAAACTTCAAAAGTTCAAGCCATGAAGCCATGACATTGGTGATTTCAGGAGCAAAAGCAACATATAAAGGGGTGGGGACTGTAAACGGTTCTGGCAACTTCGGATTTATGGTTTCTGCAATTGACGGACAAATTACCGGTGGCGGAGGAACTGATAAATTCCGTATTAAAATCTGGGATAAGAATAACGGAAATGCTCTTGTTTACGATAATCAGAATGGAGCTGCTGATAATACAGATGCAACAACCGTTCTAGGTGGCGGTTCCATTGTGATACATGAAGTTAAGAAAAAGAATGCTAAGATGGAAGTATTGGAGGCTAAACCGGAAATAGTTGCTTTTAGCATCACTGCTTATCCTAATCCTTCAAGTCAATATTTTAACTTGGAACTGGCGGGAATCAGTAATGAAAAGGTAGAAGTTTCAGTATTTGATGTATTGGGCCGAATGGTGAAACATATTGAGAATAGCAATAACAAGCTTATTAAGTTTGGTGATGATTTCCCATCTGGCGCTTATTTGGTATTGGTGCGTCAAGGAACAGATCAAAAGACAATCCGATTGATAAAACAATAGGATTCTCTTTGTTGTTAGAATTAAAAAAACTCCATTTCAATTTTAATTGAGATGGAGTTTTTTAATAGTGTTCAATGACTAATTGATTATTGGAAAAAAACAGTTTGAAAATCAATTTATATTATCCTTTTTTGTAAAGAAGATTTATAGATATTCTCCGTGTTGCGAAATATCCAAGCCTAATTCTTCTTTATCTTCACTGACTCTCAAAGGAGTGATTTTGTTCACTATAAAGAAAAGGAAATAAGAAGCTGTAAAGGCAAAAATGGAAACAATAATTAAAGCAATTAATTGGTTGAAGAACAATGTTGTTTCTCCAAAGAGAAGACCTTGATCTACTACTCCAGGGTTTACCGCTTTTGAAGCAAAAACACCAGTCAAGAGCATTCCCGTCATACCACCTACGCCGTGGCAAGCAAATACGTCTAAAGCATCGTCAATCTTGCCTTTATGAAATTTACTCACCATGAGGTTACTTACAATACTGCTAAATACACCTATGAAAATAGCATGAGGTATACTTACAAATCCTGCAGCGGGCGTTATTGCAACTAAACCCACTACGGTTCCAATGCAGGCTCCCATGGCGGACAGTTTGTGTCCAAGGATTTTATCAAAGAAGACCCAAGCCATTCCGGCAGCAGCAGCGGCCACAGTGGTGGTTCCAAGTGCTTGAACGGCCAATCCATTTGCCCCTAAAGCGGAACCAGCATTAAAACCAAACCATCCAAACCATAATAAACCGGTTCCTAATAATACATAGGTAATTCGTGCTGGATTTACTTTTTGGTTTTTTCTTTTTCCTAAAAATATGGCTCCAGCCAATGCCGCCCAACCTGCGCTCATATGAACAACGGTTCCTCCTGCAAAGTCCAGAACACCCATTTTGAAGAAAAGACCTTCAGGATGCCAAGTCATATGACACAAAGGGGTATAAATAAGCAAAATGAATAGTACCATGAATAATAAATAGGCCCAAAAACGGATTCTTTCGGCAAAAGCCCCTGTGATTAATGCAGGTGTAATAATGGCAAATTTAGCTTGGAATAAAGCAAACAACAGGAATGGAATAGTAGGGGCTAAACTCCAGGATGATGTTGTGTTTACATTTTGAAAAAACAAATATGGAGAAGGGTTCCCAATTATTCCTCCTATCGATGGGCCAAATGATAAACCAAAAGCGATGATAACCCAAAGAATCGTAACTATTATCATCGCCATAAAGCTTTGAAGCATGGTGCTAATAACGTTTTTTTTACCAACCATTCCTCCATAAAAAAAGCCTAAGCCAGGTGTCATTAATAGGACAAGCGCAGTAGCAACAATCATCCAAGCCATATCTCCGGTGTCAAATGCAACCGCTTTAGTAGATATTGGGCTATCAGATAATAAAAAACTCGAAAATAGGGTTAAAATCAGAATGGTGATTAGGATCACACTTAGAATAATTTTTCGCATTGTTTTTAGTTTTAGTTTTTGTAAAAATATAAAATGATTCAATGCCCTATTTAAAATAGGTGTTCTGTTGGTTATTTTTATTGAAATTTAAATTTGACCCCTTTGAAATTATGGGTGTTCTTGTATTTTTTTGTTATTTTTGGTGAATTATTAATCTTTTTTTTAAATTTGGGATTTTGAATTGAGACTAAGAAGTATTTTTTGACTTTAATTTGGAAGTAAAATAAAAAAAAGCGCCAATCACAAGGGTTGTGATTGGCGCTTTTTTAGTAATGATAGAAAATAGTTCTTCTGATTGTTCAGCCTACTGTTATTTTTTAAAACTTATTGTTGACCGAATTTCTCTTTGTAGATCTTGTTTAGTTGACTCTGATGATTTTCTAAGTTTATCGTTCTTCCTTGGATGAATGCTTTAGAAATTTTATTGGTTCTCATGTCTAAGGCGTCTCCATCAGAGATGAATAAAGTAGCATCTTTTCCTTCTTCGAGTGTGCCACATAGATTGTCAATTCCTAATAATTTAGCGGTATTAGAAGTAATCAACTGCAAGGCTTGTTCTTTGTCTAAGCCGTAAGCCGCACAAGTTCCGGCAAGAAAAGGTAAGTTTCTTGTATTCATACGCTCCATGTCTCCGCTGTTTTCTAATCCTACAACAATTCCTTTATCGGTTAGGATTTTTGCCATTTTATAAGGCAAATTCACATCTTGATCATCATTTTCGGGCATATCATGTACTCTTTTCAATAATACGCCTATGTTGTTCTTTTTAAGAAGATCTGCTGCTTTATAAGCTTCAAAACCACCTACAATCACTATTTTTTTGATTCCGTTTTCTAAGGCTAAGTTTGCGGCATCAATGATTTGCAGCTCTTTATCGGCATGGATGAATAAAGTTTGCGTTCCGTCAAACAATCCTTTTACCGATTCAAAGATTAAATTTCTCTCCTTTGCGGTATCTGCTAGATACGATTTAGCATTAGTTAAAAAACGGGTTATTTCTCCCACTTGTTTTGAGTAATCTTTGTTAAGGGTTGATGCCGCAGGCTCAGCCCACCAACCATTTTGTCTAAATGAGGATGGAAAATTTAAATGAATTCCATCATTTTCTTTCATCAAGCCATCTTGCCAGTTCCAGGAATCCAATTGTACGATAGAAGAAGTTCCAGAAATTCTCCCGCCACGAGGGGTGATTTGAGCTATTAATATTCCATTTGGTCGTACTGTTTCGATTACTTTTGATTCGGCATTATAAGCAATGATGCTTCGAACATTAGGATTGAAAACCCCTATTTCGCTTTCATCGTCCGATGATTTTATGGCATCAATTTCAACTAATCCCAAAGTCGAATTTGGAGCAATAAATCCGGGATAAACTTCTTTTCCTGTAGCATCTATAGTTTCGTCATAAGCATCTTTGGCTAATCGGATTTGCGTAGCATCGGCCACGAGCGTTATTTTTCCGTCTTTGAATCCAATGGCGCTGTTTTGAATTATTTTTCCGTTTCCTAAATGTGCTATTGCATTTAGGATTAGTATTGACTTTGTTTGTTTTTTAGCAGGAGCATGTTGAGCTGCCATGGATAAACTAAGTATAAACAGTGCTAAATATCTTTTTTTAAGTATCATTTTATATTTTTTTTCAATTAATGAATCGCTCTTTTTAGTCTTCCAAAGTGTCACAATGGTATTCAACTTTAATTCGTTTTTTAGGTTCTTGAGTATTCATTCCTTTGTTTTTTTCCTCTAGCATCTGACCTATAATTTCGTTTCTCTCTTTATCAATAGCTACTCTTTTTGCTTCGTCTTTTTTGGCATCATAGTAAACAGTACCTTCAATAACTGTTTTTTCGGCTTGAGCATAAATTGATAGGGGATTAGTGCTCCACAATACGATATCAGCATCTTTACCTACTTTGATACTTCCTACTTTATTGTCAATATGTAATAGTTTTGCAGGATTTAAAGTCACAAATTTCCAAGCTTCTTCTTCAGAAATGTTTCCGTATTTTACGGCTTTTGCGGCTTCTTGATTTAGTCTTCGAGACATTTCGGCATCATCAGAGTTGTATGCCACTACTACGCCCGCATTGTGCATTATTGGGCCATTATAAGGGATTGCATCATTTACTTCAAATTTATAAGCCCACCAATCAGAAAAAGTAGAGGCACCCACACCGTGTTCTTTCATTTTATCGGCAACTTTATATCCTTCCAGGATGTGTGTAAAGGTGTTGACTCTAAAATTGAATTTTTCGGCTACCTGCATTAACATCAAAATTTCGGATTGCACATAAGAGTGACAGCTTATAAATCGCTCCTGATTTAAAATTTCGGTTATGGTTTGTAATTCGATGTCTGTTCTTGGCATTTTGCCTTTGTTTTTCTTTGAAGCTGCATTGTATTTTTTCCAAGTGGCTTCATATTCTTTGGCGCGTTGAAAATAATCAGTAAAAACTTGTTCTACACCCATTCTTGTTTGTGGGAAACGGGTAGGGTTGTTAATTCCCCAATTGGCTTGTTTTACATTTTCTCCCAAAGCAAATTTGATGAATTTAGGTTGGTCTTTATATAGCATTTCCTCTGGAGCTGCTCCCCATTTCCATTTTACGATTGCTGATCTCCCTCCAATAGGGTTTGCTGAACCGTGAAGTAATTGTGAAGTGGTCACACCACCGGCTAATTCTCTATAGATATTAATATCATCAGAGTTAACAACGTCTTCTATCGTAACCTCTGCGCTGGAATTATGTCCGCCTTCATTTACACCATTTGAAATGGCGATATGAGAATGCTCGTCAATGATACCACTTGTTAGGTGTTTTCCTTTGGCATCAATAACTGTTGCTGCGGCATCATTAAGATTATTACCAATAGCGGCAATTTTACCATTTTTTACCAGAACATCAGTTTCGGTTAAAATGCCTTCTTTTTCATTGGTCCAAACTGTCGCATTCTTGAATAATAAGGTTTCTTGTTTTGGTTTTTCAGCATTTCCAAAAGCGATATTAGGATAGCTAACCGGAATTATAGTATTATTTTTTGATTCATCTTTGCCTTTGTCTTTTGGTTTTTCGTTTTCGAAAGCGGCTGTTTTTACCGCAGACCAATTCGACTCTTTTCCATCAAAGAATATTACTTTGCCGGTCAGATTTGGCGAGTTTTCAATATAGCCGCTAAGTCTGTTGAAATTAGTTTTCACAGAGTCTTTGCTTTTTACAATTAAAGAAATCCAATTGTTAGCAAGGCTAATTTTTGAGTTTACCTTAGTTGAATCTAATGTTTTGATTTCAGATTCTGGAGCTGTAATTTCCCCTTTGATGATTAATTTATAAGGAGTATTGTCAACGGTTAAATCATAACTTCCACGAATGTCTTTTGCCGCGATGTCTTTGATAACGTACTTGCTACCTCCAACCCAGTTTTCATAAATAGTTGTTTTTTTGTCAAAAATCTCACCAGATGTAATTAAGAAATTAGCCAAGCTTCCGTTTTTCAAGGAACCTATTTCGTTACTTTTCCCCAATAAAGAGGCAGGAATAGTTGTTAGGGCTTCTAAGGCTTTGGTCTTGTCAAAACCATATTGGATTGCTTTTAAAAGATTAGTTCTGAAATCATCCATTTTTTTAAGCTTATCAGTAGTTAAAGCAAATGTGATTCCGTTATCTGATAACACTTTTAAGTTCGTTGGAGACTGATTCCATAAACGCAAATCGGCAAAATCCAATTGGCTTGCCAGATAGGGATTGCTTACGTCAAAGGCTTCCGGAAAATTGATTGGGATAATATAAGAAGCATTCGTTTTTTTTATTTCCTCAATTCTTTCAAATTCATTTCCAGCTCCCTTAAGGATGTAATTCAATCCAAATTCTTTAGCAATCTTAGCGGCTCTAAGGCTGTTTAATTTGTCTTCGGTGGCAAAAATCTGAACCAATTTCTGATTGTTTATCATGGCTTCCAATGATAAGTCCGTTGTGGTTGCATTTCCATTTTTGTACCAATCTAAATCAAAGTACATTTGGCGCAATAAAGCAATCATTCCCATTAAGGAACTTGGGTAGGCTTGGTTTGTGGTGGCGCTTTTGGTAAAGCTGAAGTGATTTGTTATTTTATTAGCCAAAAGTCTTTTGCTGTTGTCTTCATTGTTTAAAGCAATCAAAATACCGCTTCCTTGTGCAATTCCATCGGCAACATGGGTTCCTACTATACCAAAACCAGCTTTCAAAAGTTCTTCGGCTTTGGTATTATCGTATTGAAAGTTTTGGAAAGCATCCGTTTCGGGTTTGATATGCTCGTTCCAATAGTATCCTTCTTTCTTAGTATCGTATAAAGGGTTTTGGCGATTTCCTTCGCCTCTTTTAGGCTTTTCGATCCCAAAAGTGGTGTACATATCGATAAAAGAGGGGTAAATTGATTTTCCTTCAAGATTTACTACAATCGTATTTTTAGGAAGTGTTACAGCTTTGCCCGCACTTATTACTTTTCCGTTTTGAATCAGTAAAGTTCCTTTGTCGATAACTTGAGTTGGAGTGACAAAAATTTTGGCATTTGTAAATGCAGTGTAATTATTGTTCTTGTTTTGGACACTTTCATTATTGGGAAAGTATTCCTGTGCATCAATTTTTGGGATAAAAATTAATAAAAAAAGGAGGGAAAAAAATCTTTTCATAGGGTTAAGGTTAATTTTCTCTAAAAGTAAAAAATCAATTCTTAATTATGCGAAGAAATATAGAAAAAACCTCACTTTTGTCTTTTTTTGAAGGTATTTAATAGTAGGTAGGTACAAAAAAGGAAGATAGTTCAATGATATCTTCCTTTTTTTTGACAAGGCTAAGTGTTTTGTTAACCAATGGTTTTTTCGATATAATCAGAGCTTAAAAGATAGAGTGCTCCCATATAGCGTATTTTGAAAGAGACTAAATCGCCTATTTTATAGTTTTTCTTAGAATTAGAAATGTCAATTACCAGCATATCTGAACTGGCGTCAATAATGGTAATATCATCGTCTTCTGGTTCTATATATTGTGGTTGCATGTCTAGCAGTCCAATGTCAAGAATGGCTCTCAAGGAAGTTCCTCCCAGATCTTCATTTTCGTCCATTACATAGGTGTTTCCTACGCCGCTTTCTCCCAGTTCTCCTGTTGGAATGTCTGGTTTTTCGGTGATTTCAATAATTTCTGTGTACAGTTTAAAGACATCATTGTGCATGCCTTCTATGGTTTCACCGGTAAAGAGATCTTTGCCAAAGAATAAGGCTTCACCAATCCTAAAATGATTTACCGCCATAGGACGAGCATTTTTTAGAATCAACGGTATTGCCACTGATGTTCCGCCAGAAACCAGCGGGATTTCAATGTTAAATTTAGCTTCTATCAGTTGTTTGTATAAGCTCAATTGGATTAACTTGTCTTGGGTAGGCATGACTCCGCTAAGACAATTTAGGTTGGTGCCAATTCCTAAAATTTCTATGTTGGGCATTTTTAAGATCGCCCCGTAAAATTCGATTAATTCTTCGCCCATCACTCCCTCACGTAAATCTCCCATCTCGATCATGATGATAATCTTGTGGGTTTTATTTTGTTTAGCAGCTTCATTGGACAGTAGTTGAATCGTATAAATTTCAGTATTAAAACTGACATCGGCATAGCGAACAATGCTTTCGATACTGCGTTTAGCCGGCGGTTTTATGTATACGGTTTGTATATCAGGATCTAGGGATTTAATTTTTTTTAAGTTACTAACGCGCGAGTCATGAATTTCACTTACACCCAAGGCCATAATTTCTTTTAGGTAAATTTTGTTTCCACACAACAGTTTAGAAACTACGCCCCATTTTATATTTCTGGATTTGAATATGCTATCTAAAAATTGATAATTCTCTTCTAATTTTTTTCTGTATAATTTTATAAAGGCCATATTATTCTGTTTTTTTTCGAGAAAAGAAACCGTTTTTTAGAGCTTCTTAACCCTTTCCCGAAAGCTCGGGATTTTTTGTATGCTAGCTTTTTGTCCTTGCATAAAAGACACTACATTTTAGATTAAAAATTGTCTCTGTTGCACTATTTGATGAGACGCATTTCTAGGTATTTGTTCGTAAATCCGAGTTTTTCGTATAATTTTTTGGCAGGATTGTCCGGCTCCACATGAAGTGCAATATTTCCTTCGGCAATAGAGATGGCTTTTTGCATCAATTGCTTTCCGTATCCTTTGCCACGTTGGCTGTTGTCAACGGCGATATAAACCAAAATGTTTTCAGGAATAAAATCCTTCATTCCGGTATTGTTCAAAATCACAACGCCTACCATTTTATTGTCGTCTAAACCTACCACAATGTTTCCTCCTTTGTCAGGATTCATTACATAAGCGATGCATTTTAGAATGTCTTCCATTTTATCACCATATTCTTCTAAATGTGTATATAGAAATTGAGCAATGATTTGATTCGTGTATATTTTGTCTTCTGCTGAGGTTGCATTAATTATTTTGAATTCCATTTTGTTTTTCTTTTTTGTTAGTATGATAAAGTGATAGGGTAACGAATAAAAGTAATGAAATGCTTATTCTGTAAATAGTGGCATCCAAATCTTCGGCTAATTTTATTCAACTCCTTAGATAGCCTGCATATAAACAACAAAGTTTGCATCAACAATTATGTGCATTTGGTTTAATTTTTAGATTATTTTAAAGCCTGTATATGGAATTTTTCCAAAAGGCAAAAGAATGCAGCGTACTGCAAAAAGATTGATTTTTCAGGATGATTTCAGTAAGAAGAAATCGTAGAATGGCTTGAGTGAATTATTGATAATAAATCAGCGTTTAAGCCCAAAAAACAAATAAATATCGGCAAATATAAGAAATTATATCTTAAAAGATAATAAAAGTGGTTTTTGATCTCTTTCTGAGGAGTGACAGAATGCCTAAAATTTAAAAATGAGCTTAAAAATTAAATTCAAATATTATTTTTTAAAGTGTTGTTGTACTGTTTATTAGCCTAGATGGACTTTGGATTTATATTTTGGGTGATTGTTTTTAGAAAACGAATAAAATAGTATAGTTGGCGTGCGAATTTTCATTATTTTTAAGAAAAATATCTGCTATGCTAGTAAAAGTTTTTGGAAGTGCCGTTTTTGGTGTAGAGGCTACAACAATTACAGTTGAAGTAAATATTGATAAAGGAATCGGTTACCATTTAGTTGGTCTTCCCGATAATGCAATCAAGGAAAGCAGTTATAGAATTGCCGCAGCGCTAAAAAACAATGGGTACAATATGCCCGGCAAAAAAATTACGATTAATATGGCTCCCGCCGATTTGCGCAAAGAAGGATCAGCTTATGATTTGACTTTGGCGATTGGTATTTTGGTCGCTTCAGGACAGATAGTTTGCCATGAGTTTGACAAGTATATCATTATGGGAGAACTTTCACTCGATGGAAGTTTGCAGCCCATTCGTGGCGCCTTACCTATTGCCATAAAAGCTAAAGAGGAAGGTTTTAAAGGTTTTTTTCTTCCAAAACAAAATGTAAAAGAAGCCGCAATTGTTGCTGGATTAGATGTGTATGGAGTCGAAAATGTTCAGGAAGTGATTGATTTCTTGGAAGGAAAAGGAACGCTGGAACCGACAACTATAGATACACGAGCCGAATTTTATAAAGACTTAGACTTTGCAGAATTTGATTTTTCAGATGTGAAAGGGCAGGAGAGTATCAAACGTTGTATGGAAATTGCCGCTGCCGGAGGACACAACATAATTCTGATTGGCCCGCCGGGAGCCGGAAAGACGATGCTTGCCAAGCGTTTGCCCAGTATTTTACCGCCCATGACTTTGAGGGAAGCGCTGGAAACTACTAAAATTCATAGTGTGGCCGGAAAACTCAAAGAAGTAGGTTTAATGAACCAACGTCCTTTTCGCAGTCCACATCATACAATTTCTAACGTAGCTCTTGTCGGTGGAGGAAGTTATCCGCAACCGGGTGAAATTTCAATGGCGCATAACGGCGTTTTATTTTTGGATGAATTGCCTGAATTTAAGCGGGATGTTCTCGAAGTGATGCGTCAACCGCTTGAAGATAGGGAAGTGACGATTTCCAGAGCCAAATTTACCGTCACTTATCCGTCGTCGTTTATGTTGGTGGCCAGTATGAACCCGAGTCCGAGTGGTTTTTTTAACGACCCTGATTCGCCCCAAACCTCTTCACCCCACGAAATGCAACGCTATTTGAGTAAAATTTCGGGACCTTTATTGGATAGAATTGATATTCACATCGAAGTGACGCCTGTTCCTTTCGAAAAATTATCCGAAGACAGAAAAGCAGAGAGCAGTGTGGATATCCGAAAAAGGGTTACGGCAGCGCGAGAAGTGCAATCGGTACGATTTGAACAAATGGAAAATATACATTATAATGCCCAAATGAATACCAAACATATTCGGGAATTTTGCGCTCTTGATGAAAGTTCTAAAGAATTATTAAAAACAGCTATGGAGCGACTAAATCTTTCGGCTAGGGCTTATGATCGAATTTTGAAAGTAGCCAGGACTATCGCTGATTTGGATGCGGCTCCAAAAGTGGTTTCGAGCCACATTGCTGAAGCGATTCAGTATAGAAGTTTGGATCGTGATGGCTGGTTGGGTTAAAATAGATTGCAGTTGTATAGATTATGCTCCGCAAAGTCTCCGACTTTGCGGTAGTGACTCTCAGTTTTCAACCTATTTTATTTTAGATTGTTTGATTTTTATGTCAGTCACAGACTGACGAACGCATCCTCAAAGTCGGAGACTTTGCGGAGCGAGTGTTAAAATAGATTTCAGTTGTATAGATTATGCTCCGCAAAGTCTCCGACTTTGAGGTAGTGATTTTCAGTCTATGACTGACCCTAAAAAGAGAAAATGAAAGATAAAGAAGGATTTATAATTCGAGACCAATCTAAACCGCATTTTATAACCGCGACGGTTGTAGACTGGGTTGATGTTTTCTCTAGAAAAATCTATAAAGATTGTATTATTGAGAGCTTGGATTTTTGCATTAAAAACAAAGGAATGATTTTGTATGGATTTGTAATTATGTCCAATCACATTCATTTGATTATTCAATCAGAAAACAATACATTATCTGACTTGATTCGGGATTTCAAGAAGTTTACGGCAAAGACTATTTTGAGTAAAATAGAAACTGAGCCGGAAAGTAGAGCCGATTGGATGCTGAAACGTTTTGAATTTGCTTGTAAAAGTCACAGTCGAAATAAAAAATATCAGTTCTGGCAATATGGGAGTCATCCTGAAGAAATTTTTTCAGAAAAGTTCTTTTGGTCTAAATTGGATTATATACATTTGAATCCTGTTCGAGCAGGAATAGTGGCCAAAGCTTCTCATTATATATATTCCAGTGCTTCTAATTATGTCGAAGATAGTGGAATTATAGCAATTACAAAAGTTGATAATCCAGTAATTGATGTTTTGAAACCACAATCGATTAGTGCTTTTGATAAGTGGTGATAAAGGTCGGAGACCTTATTACGCATCCTCAAAGTCAGAGACTTTGCGGAGCGGGTTTTTTTATTTAAGGCAATAAGTCTATCCCTTTTTCGGCTATAAATTTCACACTTTCTTTTATTAAGTATTTACTTCCTTCGGATAAAAACTCCTTTATTAAAATTGGTCCTTGTTTAGATATTTTTCCCCAAACCACGGATAATTTTTTAATTACCCATTTTTTTGATTTTTTGGTTAAGTTTTCTCTTAATTCAATTACTTCATTTATAATATTGTCAATTTCAGCTTCATTCTTTTCGGTCTTGTATTTTTCAATATTATTTTGAATTTTTTCTAAATGTTCATCTAATAATAGAATTTGCTTGACCTTTAATGGATTTATTTCGGCATCTTCATCAATAATTTCAAATTCAGTATAATATTCATTTGCAAATGCTTCTACAATATTGTCATCAAATATTGATTTTATATTGTCGTACTCTTCCAAGATATTTACCCAACTTTGAAACTCTTTTTCTAAAAGATTTACATTAACCCATTTTCTATCAATTTTCGTCGCTAAATCACTGTGAGGTTTACGATTTACTAAAACAGAAAATGCAGGTTGGTTTTTAAAGTCTTCGATTATAAAATGAAAATCGGAATTTTTGTCTTTACCGACAAACTTAATTAAATATTGATCTTGAGGAATGATTTCAAAAATTGTAGATTCTTTTTTTAAAAAAGGTTCTAATGTTTTTAAAATTTGTAAAGGTATTTTTTTCTTCATATTTTTCATTTCTGCGGTAAAATGCCTGCCAACTAGTAAATATATATGACAAAATCATACAAAGTCACCCAATTTAGGCTAGATAGGTATGATAATAATCATAATCATACTATTTATATCAAATATATTAAATTTTTCTTACAAATTACCTGTGTTTTGTAAATTCAAAAAAGGGTAGTTTGAAAATAAAACGCTCTAAATAGCCCCGTTTTAAACGAAAAACCTTGTGAGGTTGGCGTTTAGCCCTCACAAGGTTTGTAGTGTATAGTCAGACAAAACATCTATAAAAACGAAAATATGCTGCTCCTAAAAAGATTAAAAATTAATTATCTATTAGAACGTCTGTCATTATTTGTATTAGTACGTCTTGGACCAAAACTGTTGTTGCTGCTACGGTTTGTAGTATCTGTTTTTGGTTTTTTAGGAGTCGAATTGCGCTGCGGTCTGCCTTGCCCTTGTTTGATAGGTTCTTTGGAAGCGTTTGGATCGGGTTCGAAACCTTTTATATTCTCTTTGGGTAATTTCAAACCAACTAATTTTTCGATGTCGCGTAAAAAAACGGTTTCGTCAGGGCTAAATAAAGAAATGGCTTCTCCGCTTGCTCCGGCTCTTCCCGTTCTGCCTATGCGGTGCACGTAATCTTCGGGAATATTAGGCAATTCAAAATTAACAACATGCGGCAATAATGGGATATCTAAACCTCGGGCGGCAATATCTGTAGCGACCAAAGCGGTTAGGCTTCCGTCTTTAAAACCGGCTAGGGCTTTGGTTCTGGCGCCTTGCCCTTTATTTCCGTGAATGGCAGCGGCCTTAATTCCGGCGCTAATCATGCTTTCAGTCAGTTTGTTGGCGCCTTGTTTGGTACGGGTAAAAACCAAAATTTGTTTCCAGTTGCCTTCCGTAATCAGTTTAATGATTAGTTCTGTTTTTTTCTCTTTGGCAACAGGATATATTTTTTGAATAATAGCATCAACTGTTGTGTTTTCTGGCGTTGCTTCTACCTGAACGGGTTTGTGCAAAATGCCCATGGCCAATTTCTTGATGTCTTTGGAAAAAGTTGCCGAGAACAATAAGTTTTGCCTTTTAGAAGGTAATACTTTCAGGATACGTTCGATATCACGTAAAAAACCCATGTCGAGCATGCGGTCTGCTTCATCTAAAACCAAAATTTCTACTTTTGATAGTGATACCAAGCCTTGATTTTGCAAATCGATTAATCGACCGGGAGTGGCAACTAAAATATCGACACCTTGACGCAATTGACTCACTTGTGGATTTTGATTTACACCTCCAAAAATCACGGCAGAGCGTAAATCTAAAAATTCACTGTATTCTTTGATATTGGCCAATATCTGAGCAGCTAATTCTCGTGTTGGAGTTAAGATCAAGGCACGAATGGGTCTTTGTCTTAGGTGTTGTCCTTGTGATAATAATTGCAATATGGGTAACGTAAAACCAGCTGTTTTTCCTGTTCCTGTTTGTGCAGATGCTAATACATCTTTGCCTTCTAAAATGGGTGGAATTGCTTTTTGTTGTATTGGAGAAGGAGTAGAATACCCTTTTTTGCTGATGGCTTTTAATAAAGCATCAGATAAACCTAATGAGTTAAATGACATAAATGGTGTTTATGAAGCAAACCCAATTATTTAGTTTACTTCTTTAAGTGGTGCAAAGGTACAGCTAATTTTCCCGATCTGGTTTTGATTGCTTGATATTGTTTCAATATAGGAGTATACTTGGTTTTGACTGTTAGAAAATAGCAGTATTTTAGCCGTTGGCTGTACTTCAATTTATGTAATTTTTTAACCACATAAAAGCATAGATTTTATAATTTTCCAAAGGCGTTTCACTTTATTATAGAAAATCATAGCTAGATGAGCCCAAAAATTGGGCTATTCAAGCTTTTTTTTATGTTTCTATGTGGTTAAACTTTATATCCAATAGATTAATTAATTTCGGCAAAAGTGTTTCCTTGAGTTATATCCCCGGTTTTATATCCTTTCATAAACCAATATTTTCGCTGTGCGGATGTTCCGTGAGTAAAGGATTCCGGAACAATATGACCTTGTATCTTAGCTTGAATGGCATCATCGCCTACTGCTTGTGCCGCACTTAAAGCTTCGTCTATGTCACCTTCTTCAAGAATGTTATTCATTTGTTGGTTGTAATGAGTCCAAATTCCGGCATAGAAATCTGCCTGTAACTCTAATGCTACAGATAATTTATTGGCCTCAGCCTTCGTTTTTCCTTGTTGAAGCTGCCTCATTTTATCAGAAGTTCCTAGTAAGGTTTGAACATGATGACCAATTTCGTGTGCAATTACATAGGCAGTGGCAAAATCACCTCCTTGGGCACCAAATCGTGTTTTTAGCTCTTCAAAGAATGCTAAGTCCATGTACACTTTTTGATCACCGGGACAATAAAAAGGGCCAGAATCTGAAGTGGCATTTCCGCAAGCCGTTTCTACCGCACCTTCAAATAAAACAAGTTTAGGTTTTTTATAGATTAAATTATTCTCTTGGAATATCTTAGTCCAAGCATCTTCATTGTCAACTAATAGTGCATTTATAAAATCTTGTTCCTCAAGTTCTTTAGCTGTAAGATCTCTTTGCTCAGTAGGAGTACTTTGCCCTTGATTCATCTGTTCTAAAACTGGGGTGAGCATTTGGGCATTTTCTCCGCCAAATATATTTAACAGCAAAATAATGATTCCTATAATTCCTCCACCAACAATGGTTTTTCCTCCCGAGGACATTCCTCTTCTATCGTCTAAATTTTCACTTTTTCTTCTGCCTTGCCATTTCATAGTATTTTATTTTTTTTCTGTTGTACTAAAGTAAAAAATAATTTGAAGTAAAGGATCTACTTTTGTAATCAGTTGATCCATTTGTTAATGATTTCTTCAATGATTCCTTTTTTAATTGGTTTTGAAATGTAATCGTTCATCCCAGCTTCAAGACATTTGTTTTTTTCTTCTTTTTCGACACCGGCAGTTATGGCTATAATAGGGATTTTTTGACCGGATGCTATATTTCGTATTGCTGTAGTGGCTTCATAACCATTCATTATAGGCATTTGTATGTCCATAAAAATAATATCAGGCAGGACATTTTCAAATTGGGTAACAGCATCCTTTCCATTCTGAATTTCTGAAATAGTAGCTTCTGAAAATAGGTTTTTAATGATTGTTTTTAACAATAGCATATTGATTTTGTTATCCTCAACAAGCATTATTTTGAGTTGTTTTGAAATTAGTTCTTCTTTGATTTTAACGGTATCATAAAGTATTGGAGCACTTATTTGGGCAGTATCTTCAGCAATTTGATTGCTGATTTTTAAGTCTAGATCAAAATAAAAAGTACTTCCTTGATGGATGGTACTTTTCAGTTGTAAATGACTGTCCATTAAAGCTAACAATTGGTTTGAAATAGTAAGTCCTAGTCCGGTTCCTCCATATTTTCGGGTGGTGGAGTTGTCTTCCTGAGAAAAAGCTTTGAATATTTTTGTTTGGTTTTCTTCAAGGATACCAATACCGGAATCAATTACGGCAAATCGAATAGTTGCTTGGGAATTATCAACTCTTTTTAAAATCGATACATTCAGTTTAACAGAACCTTTTTCGGTAAATTTGATGGCATTGGTCAAAAGGTTGATTAGAATTTGTTTTAATCGAACAATATCGGCCCAAACATAAACGGGAACTTCGGGGCTTATATTTATTTCTAAATCCAGATTTTTTTGGATAGAAGCAAATAACACCAGATCCATGGATTGATTAACGATTTCCTTGATTTCATGCTTTTCGATGTTCAAATCTAGTTTTCCGGCTTCAATTTTAGAGAAATCCAGGATGTCATTTAGTATTTCTAAAAGCGATTGGGCCGATTGATTTACTGTCATCATGTGCTTTTTCTGAATTTCTTCAAGCTTGGTTTTCATCAATAAATCCGTAAACCCGATGATTCCGTTTAGTGGAGTTCTAATTTCATGACTCATATTGGCCAAAAATTCTGATTTGGCTTTATTGGCCGCTTCGGCAAATTCTTTTTCTTTTATAGCATTTTCAGTTTGTTTTCTTTTTGTAATATCGATGTAAATCCCTTCTATATAGGTAATTTCATCGTTTTTATAGATTACTTCTCCAAATTCTTCCACCCAGGCAATTTCTTTGTTTTTTCGTTTGATTCGATATATGGAATGGATGGGTTTGCCCTTTTCTATGGCTTCAATTTGTTCAATAATTGTGTTATTTCTATCATCAGGAACAATCAAGTCCATAAACCTCAATTTATTGGAAAGAAAATGAGACTTAGGATAACCGGTTAGTTTTTCAATTTCGTCGTTGATATAGATTTTACTGGCATCAGCATCATATCTGGCTAGATAGACTGTGCCAGGAATATTATTAGCCAGCAATCTAAATTTTTCTTCGCTCTCATAAATAGCTGTTTCATTTTCAATTCGCTCAATTGAGGAAGCTATATTGCGAGCTAAAGTTTGTAAAATATTGATTTCATCTTCGGACCAATTTCTCTGTTCTGTTGAATCATCAAAACCTAGAAATCCGTGAAATTGTTTTTTGACAAAAACAGGGAAAAGTATGAGTGATTTGACCTGTAGGTCTGCCAGTTTTTTTTGTAATGATTTATTCTCTATTTCAGATACGCTGGCTTTGTAGATTTCATTATTTAGTAGAGGATGTAGGAGTTCTTCAAAATAGGCATAGGGTATGTTTTGAAGCGTTGGATTTTTCTCTGTTAATGTTTCCTCGTCATAAAACCATCTGTATTTTTGACTGATGAGTTTTTCATCGATTTCTTTTTGATAATAATAAACCCGTTTGGATTTAGTGGCCTTTCCCATGATGATTAACACATCTGAGAGAATGGCGTCTATGTCTTTAGAGTTCAAGAATTTTTCAGTACACAGTGCCATCGCAGATAAAAGCTCACTTTTGTATTTTAGTTTTTTCTCTGTTTCGTATCTCATATTGGTGATTATAGTCATCGATATGATATCAGAAACGGATCTGGAGAAATTAATATCCTCATTGTCCCAATGTTTTATTTTATCAATAACTTCAAAACAAATGATGCCTTTTAATTCTCCATTAATAAGTATTGGGTTTTCTAAAATGGAGCATATTTTGTTCTTGACGATATAGTCATTGTAGAATTTTTGCGAATATAATTTTTGTGAACTCTTATTTGTATGGATGTCTGTGGTTACTATTTGAGTTTTATTTTCAAGGGTAATAAAGTAGTCTGGATATTCTTTTTGGGTTAGTTCATGGCCTTTTTCAAATTCTTTCTTTTTCGAATTATATAATTGCTGACAATAAATTTTTTCAGGCGAATATTCCCAATAACTTACCTGATCAACATCAATAGCTTTTGTAGAAATTTGTATAATAGTTTTCAACTTGGTTTCTAAAGTTTCATCATGAGAATAGCTTTTTTCTGTGAAACCTTTTAAAGCCTTGGTGTATTTTATGTTTTTTAGCTGCCGTTCTGTTTTTTCTTTTTCGGAGTTTTTTATGTAAGTAATGTCTCTGGCAATCCCTGAATAACCGATTATTTTTCCCGAATCGTTTCTGCGAATCATTACTTTTTGAGAAATCCATATCGTTTCACGGTTCTTTTTCAATATTGGAACTTCAACCATCGGATACTCAAAATCAATTCCTTGAAAATTATTATATAAGGGAAGTACTTTGTTTACATAACTCTTTTTTATGAAAAAGGAAAAATGTTTAGTTAAAAGCTCCTTTTTTTTATAACCCAAGGTTTTTATGATGAAGTCATTGACAAATGTGATATTGCCTTGACAATCGGTTTCATAAATAAAATCAGTTGCGGTTTGAATTAAATTTTTATATTGATTGTGAATGTGAATTTCATTGGTTACATCTTGTCCAATCCCTAAAATTAAATCAGCTGAAAATTTTTTATAATTCCATTGTATGAATTTATATTCTCCGTTTTTACATTTAAGTTTCTTAGTGGATATATTATGCTCTTGGAGATTTTGAACGCGTTCATTGTCTTGGGATTTAGAATCTTCGGTCAATTTCCAATAGCTTGATCCTAATACTTCTTCAACAGAATAACCTAGAATGGGTTTTATGGTTTCACTGCAAAAAATAATGTCCCAATTTTTATTTGTAGCCATCACCAGTGAATTCCCTTCATGAATGATCTGATTGTTAAAAATAAATTTATCCTTAATATCCGTTCGGGTCATGTGCCTGATATAATTAATACCCAAAATAATTAAAGAATAATTGAATATGATTATGATCGTATTAATAGAAACCGATTGAAATAACGAAATGAGAATCAAATAAATATAAACTCCTGTAATAAAAGTCCAATATAGTTTGATGGGTTTAAAAATATTATAGGAAAAGAAAATAAATAGCAGAAAAGCAACAATAGGTATTCCGTCTGTAGGGTAGATGACTAGATTTCGAGATACATAAGCAAAAAAAATCAGGAAAATAAAGCGAAATATTTTTTGGATATTATCAAAAACAAAGGAAGATTTTCTGCTGATAAAATAGAGAGAGATTAAAACGATGGCAATAATGGAATTGTTTAGAAGTAAGCTTTTTGGTCTAACTTTAAAAATTTCAAAAGTAGCTTCTAGAACTAAGATGACAACTCCAATCAATAAAAAATAAAGCTGACATTCTTTGTTCTTTAATTTTTCATCTAAATGATTTTCTACAAACTTATTGTTTAAGGCATATTTAACTTTGTAAAATTTTATAACTAAGAGAAAAATAAAAAAATAAACAAAGGGGATTATTGAGCTAAAAAGATTCTCATTAATTGAAAATTCATCAATTAATTGATAGGATTTAGTAATTAAAATGGGACCATCGAGACTAAAATCATTCAAAATTGTATCTAAAGGCAATAGAAAGGCATCGCTTAATTGCATAAAAAAATGCTTAGGTTAAAAAGGGCTGATTTGGAAATTAAAGCTTTGTTAAAAACATTAGAAAATTAAGGCTTTTTTTTATATAAAAAAAGCCTTAATTTAATATATTAAGACTTTAGTTGTTTTTTCTTAGTAAAAAAAAGGAGTAACTACTTTTTTAAATTATTTTTAATAAAGATTTTTAAAGCATTAATTCTGAATCTGATTCTTGTCCAATAATTTCATTATAAGCCGTATAGTACATAGAATAAAGAAAAGGAATCGTGAAAAAGATACCAATACAGCATCCAATAAAACCTACTAAGGCACCAATAAGTGCAATAATTACTAACGCCAGAAGAGCCAAAGGTTTTTTGGAAACAATTATAAAACTAGATTTAATTGCAGTAATAGCTCCTAATTTTCCAAAAACAATAAGTGGTACGGTCAAAAAGCTAAAAAAGGAAATCAAAGCTCCGATAATAGCTCCAATAAAGACATAACCGTTTGTTTCAAATAACATTGATAAGCCGGTATTAAATAATAACAGGACAAATGTTGCGATACCTATTTCTATAAGGTAGGGAGATTTGTAGTATTCAAACATAGTTGAAACATGAAATTCGATATCTTTTTTAGCACAATCGGCCATTTTATAGAAACCAGCAAGAAAGGGTGCCAATAAAATAGAAAGCAGCATATTGACTCCAATATAAATCAATAAAGGAACTCCAGTTAAATTTTCAGGACTGTACTGTTGGATATTTTCTGGATTTAAATGATCAATTCCAAAAAAAGAAATTAGAGTAGTCACCGCTATCAAGCCAAAGAATACAAAGAAAACAAATAACATTAAACCGGCATAAAGCGCAATTTTTTTATAGTTTTCAAATGCTCTATTTATCACGGCATCAAAATCTAGTTGATATCCATTTCTTTTTATTTCTTCAATTCGGTTTGCTATTGGTTTCATTTATAAAGTGGTAAAATGTTATTGTTTGAATTTTTATTTTAAAATTAATGTATTTACAATGAACTTAGTTACAGCCATTTCAATATTCTTCTTATGAGTTTTAATTTGTCCTTATATGGGGCATATCGCATCGGTAAATCGAGCCAGTTTGCTTTTTTGACAATTCCTTTTTGATGAGAAAAAATATCAAAGCTTAAACGACCGTGATAAGCACCTATTCCGCTATGACCTACACCTCCAAAAGGCAGTCTTTTATTCGAAAAATGAATTACAGTATCGTTGATACAACCACCGCCGAAGGAATAGTTTTGAATCATTTTATCGGTAAATGTTTTGTTTTCTGAAAAAACGTACAATGATAACGGTTTTTCATATTTGGAAATAGTATTCTTGATATCAGTTTCACTTTCATAGCTGATTATTGGCAATAATGGGCCAAAGATTTCGTCCTTCATGATCAAACTATCCAGTTTGGGTTCATCGATCAGCGTTGGAGCAATGTAAAGTTCTTCAGCATCTGTTTTTCCTCCAAAAAGGACTTTCTCGGGCTCAATTTGGCGAACTAATCGTTCCCAATTTTTAAGATTGATAATTCGGGCAAAGTCTGGAGATTCTTCAGGATTTTGGCCGTAAGCCAATTTTATTTCTTCTTTCAAATAGTCTATGAATTTTGCTTTCATGTCTTTTTGAATCAAGATATAATCGGGAGCGATACAGGTTTGTCCTGCATTTATAAATTTACCCCAAACAATTCGTTTGGCGGCCAGTTTTAAATTGGCAGTTTCATCAATGATACAGGGATTTTTTCCTCCAAGTTCTAAGGTAACAGGTGTCAGATGTTCGGCAGCGGCTTTGGCAACTATTTTCCCCACGGTCACACTTCCGGTAAAGAAAATATAATCCCAACGTTGTGAAAGCAATTTCTGGGATATTTCTGCGTCACCTTGAATCACTTCAACATGGTTTATATGGAAAGTTTCTTCTATAATTTGGGCAATTATTGCAGCAGTTTTAGGAGTGAGTTCCGAGGGTTTTAGCACCACTTGGTTTCCTGCGGCAACAGCAGATATTAAAGGACAAAGCGCCAGTTGAAACGGATAATTCCAAGGTGCAATAATCAGTACTTTTCCGTAAGGTTCTTTGTAAATGAAATCTTTTGAAGGAAAATTGAGAATAGAGGGCAAAACTTTTTTTGGTTTTGCCCATTTATTCAAGTTCTTGATGGTATCTTTTAGTTCGCTGATTACGTAATTCGTCTCAGTCAAAACGGCTTCAAAAGCCGGTTTTTTGAAATCATCGTACAAAGCTTTAACAATATCATTTTCATGAATTATAATCTGGTTCAGAAGCTTTATTAAAGTTTCTTTTCGGTATTTTAAGTCGGATCTATAATTCATGTTTTTTGTTTTTAAAGGTTTATCTCAATCTCAATCGGTAGCCTAAATAAACATCGGCTTGTTTTGTATCGCTGGCCAAAGCCGTTACAATAGAACTTGATCCAAGGTAGAAACCATAAACTCTAAATCCAAATCCACCTGTTGTTCCAGAAATTTCATTTTTGGCCCATGGAGAGTAAAGTTCGAAGTTTTTCAGGGAAAATCGAGGAGTCAACGATATAACATTTTGCGTTGTAATTTGGTCGTTTGCTGCATCACTGTTCAATTTTTGTTGCGTATACAATGAAACAAAAAATGTAGGAACTATTTTTAAATCTACGTAGGCCGAAAATACAGTTGGCAGTTTTACTTTAATTTCTGATTTCGATTCGTTTTTAGTTAAATAACCACTATTCAATAAAAGAGTTTCCGCATCTTGAAGACTTTCTACATTTTGAAAATCATTCAGGTTAAGTCCAGGATTGATAACTGTTCCCGTAGGAATATTCAGAGCATAATTTGTCGAGGAATTACCGGAGTCTTTAAACGTCATTCCACCTATATTTTTAACGGCTAAACCAGCATTAAGTCTGTAACTGTCTTTGTCTTTCAATTGGTAGTTTACACCAAAGTCAGCTGCAAGTCCGTTCATATTTCCAAAAAGAGATTTGGAATAATCTCCAAAATCAGTAAAACTACCGGTTAAATTTCCGGAGTAAGCAATGTTTAAGGAAGCATTAGTATCATTCAGATAGGCTTCATTGAGAACATTGTCTATTTTTCCTTGGAATTTATCGGCACCAAAATTAGTGTAAGAACCAGGGAACAATAATTTTAATGTGGCACCGGCATTAAATTTATGGGTTTCATTTTCGAATAAATTTCGAGAAACAGAAAGACCAAGTTCTCCCCAAGAAGTACCGTTCAATCGTTGGTTGTAATTATTACTTATTAAAGAGGTTCCAATCACCGAGCCTAATGTTCCATCGTTTATTGATTTTCCCAATGTTGGGTCAATGTCAACCAAGTTTAATTTAGCGTAGGCTTTTGTACTGATTCCAAAGGCCCATTTATTCAATCTCATCGCAAAACCCGGACCGTAGATTTCGGCATCGATACGCATATTTACTGGTTTGTCTCCTTGAAAAATAAGGTCTTCTATATTATCGGAGTTGATAATATCGTTGAATCCCACTTTATTATTAGAAGCGTTAATGCTTAACGAAAAAACATTAACATCGTATTTTGAACTCAAATTAGATAGCTCGGCTGGATTTACAGTAGCGCTAAGTATTCCAACGCCGTTTGAGTTTTTTATGCCTGAGAAATGATCTTGGGCAGCCATTGAAATTGAAAATAAAGAAATGAAAAGGGGTAAAGCTTTTTTCATAAAATGGAATAGATAATAGGGATTAGTTAGTTTTTGATTTAATATTTTTTAAATAGCATTCCAAATAGCATCATCAGGAACGGGGGCTATGATTTCGATATTTTCTTTTGAAACAGGATGGATAAAAACCAGTTTTCGCGCATGCAGATGGATTCCACCGTCGGGATTGCTTCGGTCAAAACCATATTTAAGATCTCCTTTTATCGGGGAACCAATGGCCGAAAGTTGCGCCCTGATTTGATGATGACGCCCGGTATGCAGATTGATTTTTAAGGCGAAATAATTATTGAGTTCCTTGATGATCTTATAATCCAGACTTGCTAATTTACTGTCAGGAACTTCTTTAAGATGCGCTTTGGAAGTATTGTTCTTCTCATTTCTTTTCAAAAAATGAATCAGATTATCTTCAGATTTGGAGGGTTTGTTTTTTACAATTGCCCAATAGGTTTTTTGCGTTTCCCTATTTTTGAATAATTCGTTTAATCGGGTTAAGGCTTTTGAGGTTCTTGCAAAAACAACAATTCCCGTGGTGGGCCTATCTAATCTGTGGACAACGCCAAGAAAAACTTCGCCCGGTTTGTTGTATTTATCTTTTATGTATTCTTTGACTACCTCACTCAGCGGTTTGTCTCCCGTTTTATCGCCTTGCACGATATCGCCAACACGTTTGTTCACCACAATAATGTGATTGTCTTCATGAAGGATTTGGAGGTTGTTTTTGTTAGATACTATTTTCATAATAATTCCCCTTTGGGGTTAGGGGCTTAATATTGCTCATTTACATTAGGAAAATCGGAGGATTTCACATCGGCAACGTATTGGCCAATTGCGGCTGTCATTCCTTCGTACAAGTTCATATAGCGACGCAAAAAGCGTGGGCTAAATTCATTGTTCATTCCCAACATATCGTGAATGACAAGGACTTGACCGTCAACGCCGCCACCGGCTCCAATTCCAATTACCGGAATCGAAATGCTTTTGGCTACTTTTTCGGCTAAATCAGCAGGAATTTTTTCTAAAACTAGTGCAAAACAACCGAGTCTTTCCAGTAGTTTGGCATCTTCAATCAATTTATCGGCTTCTTCTTCTTCTTTGGCACGAACGGTATAAGTTCCAAATTTATAGATGGATTGAGGCGTTAAACCCAAATGTCCCATAACGGGAATTCCGGCGTTTAATATCTTTTTGATGGATTCCTTAATTTCTTTTCCACCTTCCAGTTTTACGGCATGTCCGCCACTTTCTTTCATGATTCTGATCGAAGAACGCAAAGCTTCTTTAGGATCTGATTGGTAACTACCAAAAGGTAAATCAACCACCACCAAAGCTCTTTCGATTGCTCGAACTACAGAGGAAGCATGGTAAATCATTTGGTCTAAGGTGATGGGTAAAGTCGTTTCATGACCTGCCATAACATTAGAGGCCGAATCCCCAACAAGGATAACATCGATACCGGCAGTATCCACAATTTTGGCCATTGTATAATCATAAGCCGTGAGCATGGAGATTTTCTCGCCATGGGCTTTCATCTCGATTAGCGACTTAGTGGTAATTCTTTTGTAATCTTTTTTTGCTACAGACATTCTGTTCTTTTTTTAGGAGTTGTAAAAGTAATAAAACAAATTTGGATGCAACAAAAAAAGGGATTCGACTTTTGCGGAATCCCTTTCTTTAAATTGAAGTTGTTTTTCAGAGCTTAACACTGTTATTAGCGATGACAAACGCTGCTTTGTTTTAACAATCGGCGAGGTTTACGGCAATTGCCAGTCCTCCTTCTGAAGTTTCTTTGTATTTATTATTCATGTCTTTGGCGGTTTGCCACATGGTATCGACTACTTTGTCTAAGGGAACTTTGGCATTTTTTGGGTCGGTTTCTAAGGCCAATTCGGCGGCATTAATGGCTTTTATGGCGCCCATAGTATTGCGCTCGATGCAAGGAATTTGAACCAAACCGCCAATAGGGTCGCAGGTCAATCCCAAGTGATGCTCCATCGCAATTTCGGCAGCCATTAAAACTTGTTCGGGAGTTCCGCCCATTAGTTCACATAAGGCTGCGGCGGCCATAGAAGAGGAAACCCCAATTTCGGCCTGGCAACCGCCCATTGCGGCTGATATAGTGGAACCTTTTTTGAAAATACTGCCTATTTCTCCTGCGACCAATAAGAACTGTTTGATTTCTTTTTCTCCGGCTTGATGGTTTTCGATCACCAAATAATACATCAAAACGGCAGGAATTACGCCCGCACTTCCGTTTGTAGGAGCGGTAACAATTCTTCCTAAGGCTGCATTGACTTCATTTACTGCCAAGGCAAAACAGCTTACCCATTTCAGGATTTGACGAAATTTCACTTCGGTGAGTCGAATTTGCTCCAGCCAACTTTGAGGGGAATTATAATTGGATAAACCAATGAGGTTTTGGTGCATGTCGAATGCTCTTCGGCGCACATTCAATCCTCCGGGAAGAATTCCTTCAGAATGACAACCAATATACATGCATTCGAGCATGATATTCCAGATACGAATGAGTTCGTGATTAATCACTTCTTCAGTACGCATGGATTTCTCGTTTTCATAAACGATTTCCGATATTTTTTTGTTTTCAGTTTTGCAATAAGTCAAAAGCTCAGCCGCTTTGTCAATTGGAAAAGGAAAAGAACATTCTATCTCGAGATTCTTTTTAGCATTTTCTCGTTCTTCTTTGACTACAAATCCGCCACCGATAGAGTAAAATGTAGAAGAATATTCGGTGTCATTAGTTAAATAAGCGGTAAAAGTCAATCCATTAGCATGAAAAGGCAGGAATTCTCTATTGAAGGCAATATCTTGTAGAAAATAGAAAGGAATTGCAAATTCGTTGGCTAATAGAATTTCGTTTTTATCTTCGATAGTTTTTATGATTCCTGCAATGTTTTCCACCGGAATGTATTCAGGATCCTGACCGCTTAAACCCAGCATAACGGCTAAGTCTGTGGCATGTCCTTTTCCGGTAAGGGAAAGCGAGCCGTATAAGTCGACTTTGACTCTGTTAATTTGATGTAATAAATTTTCGTCCCGAAGTTCAGCCAAAAAACGTTCGGCAGCACGCCAAGGTCCTAGAGTGTGTGAACTGGATGGACCAACACCAATTTTTAACATATCGAAAACAGAAATACATTCTTTCATGACTAAACGAGGTTTTAAAAGGCAAATATATATCAAAGAAATATAGAAATCTTAAGAAAAACGCTTTCAAATGTTGTTTTTAATAATTAATATCCCTGTTTTTAATTAATCAGATAGTAAACGCCTTAAAAGAAGTTATTTTGCTTTTAAAGAAAATATGGATTATACCAAAGTTAAAGAAGTTAAGAGGATTATAGTTGTAATAATCAAGTTTTGTAGGTTGGAATTTCATTAAATTCTTGAGCTTGTTTTTCCTTCAATAGAAAATCTTTTAGAGCAATTAACATCGCTTTATTAGAAGTAAATAATTCTCTATTGAAGTTGATTACCGTTGTAATATCAATATTTTGAATAGATGTATTTTGCGCTTCCGCATAGAAATTGTTAAGGGCTTCGGTGTAGTTTTGCTGTATTGAATCAAAAAGGTATTGAAGATTTTCAAAACTGGCTTTTTTTTCAAAACTCAGAAGAGCGCCCAATTGTAGATAGAGTACTTCGGTTTCTTTTTTATGGTGAATAAAGAAATTATATTTTATTTCCTTCGAAGAATTTCTTAGGTCATTAATGTTGGTTGCAATGTCTTTTATGCTTTTTACGGAATGCATCGAACTGCGAACTGCCGAAATTAATTGATTCAATTCAGAATATTGTTCCGATTCTAATTTGGGTCTCAGACTCAAATAAAACGCTTGTAACTCGCCTTGGAGTTGTTTTAGAAAATCATATTTTTCTGCCGTATTTTTTATAAAGTATTTCCGTTTCTCGTTGATGGTTTTAAATTCTATATTTCCTTGAATTTTTTGACTTTCAATTTTAAATAATTCCAAATTAAAGAGCATGGAGTTATGGATAAAATAGTTAGTTTCTCTTTTAAATAAATCCAAAGCAGTCAGTGGCTCGGCAGTAGTTGCATTGCCTATAAAGGCCGTAATAGCTCCATTTGTATCTTTGAAAAAGCGTTCCAGAAACTGGGTAAAAGGATCCAGTATGGGTAAGAAAATAATAATCGACAACAGATTGATTAGACTCGAAAAAGTGACAAGACCTATCAAGGAATCTTTGATGTTAAAAATATCGGTTATTAGATAAAGGATGGGTTTTAATAATATTAAAGTAAATAAGGTAACAAAAACATTGAAGAGGAGATTACCTAGAACAACCCTTTTTTTGGATGCGTTTCCGCCAATAGCGCCCAATACAATTTTAATGGTAGTACCGGTTTCAGAACCCAACACAATTGCAGCCGCTATAGGAAAACTAATAGCTCCTACATGAAGAGCGCTCAGTGTAAGCGCCATAGTTACAGAACTCGATTGTACGAGCATGGTGATGATAAAACCAATTAGTAGAAAACCAATCAGGGGTATTTCGGCATATTTCGAAAAATCAAAAATTTTCACTTGTGACTCCATAGCTGTTCGCATAAAGGCTAGGCTAATAAACAGCAAACCAAAGCCTAATAGAAAAAATGAAAGGTATTTAAAGGTTTTTCTGCTTCCAAAAAGAATAAGAAGAAAACCACCTATGCATACCGCTGGATAGGCCACGATTTCAATGTCCATTCTAAAACCAAGAGTAGCTACGAGCCAGCTGGCAAGTGTTGTTCCAAGATTGGCACCCAAAATAATGGCCATGGCATTTTTCATCGTAAATACGCCAGCACCCACAAAAGCCAAAACCATAAAAGAAACCATGGAGCTGCTTTGAAGAACAGCGGTGACAATGGCACCGCCGCTTACAGCACCAATTTTATTTTTGGTAATGCGTTGTAAAAAAAGCTTAAAATTTCTCCCTGAAAGATTTTTCATGGATTCTTCCAGCATGTACATGGCAAAAAGAAATAAGCCTATGCCAGCCAGAAGCCTAAAAATATGATCCAATGTTTCCATGATAAAAATTAAACTTAAAGATAGGGATAAAATAATTTATCCTCTATGACTAAGAAGAACTTCTTTATAAATCAAAAAAGGAATCGGGTTTTTAAGGGGAAATGTCTTTAGGTATATTTTTAATTCAATTAAAATAGAATATCATTCGATAGCAAAATACTTTCGGATCAATCCTATATTAATGGGTTTATCTTCTGGAATTTCGATAAAATATTCCAGCTGCCATTGCTGTGTTTTTTGAGCTTGCTTATTTAGGTCTTTATCCCAAGGCGGATAAACGCGTATGGCTCGTTTACCTTCTTTAAACTCGTCAGAAAGAATGCCTTTATCATATAAGACCGCTTTTGGAAAAATAAATTGTCCAAAATGGTTTTCCTTTAAGCAGCTGATAATAAAAAAATCAATCTTGTCTTCAATATGAAAAGGGGTAATTGGACCATCTGGGTTTCTTTTCCATAAAGTTACAAATTGCCCTGTTTTAGTAGGAGTTATTTTTGCCAAACGATAACAGACTATATTTTTGTCAAGGCTAAAAGTATGTGCTTGGTATTCTTTACTTTCTTTTTCGGCAATTGGTTCGCTACAGACAAATCCGCAGGGACTAAAAATCAATTCCTTGGCTAGTAGTAGTTCTTTTGGAATCATTTTAAATTTTAAAGCTGAATTTTTTCAATCAAAATACTTGTACTGGTAGCATCCATATAGGTACAAGTCATCTCGATGATGTCTACACGCCACTTTGCAATACCACATTGTGCTGCCTGTTGGCAAAAAGTAAGATAGTCCGTTTGACCGTCCTGATGCATCACTAGAAATTCAATAAAACGTTCCTTGTTTGCAATAGGGGCGATCTTTATTTCATCATATTTTTCATCGGAGTTTACGTGGTAGTCGTTTGCACCATAATAAGAAGTGTCGCCGTTATGGACATAAGTATCGTAGCCTTTTACGCCTAAATTGATTAAATCTTGGATGTAATTAGGGAAATCAGCACCTGTTTTTACTTTGTCATGTGCTTGTTTAATTTGTTCTATGGTAAACATTTTTTATTTTTTAAAGTTGAATAAAGTCATCGCTTTTTGGGAAAATGGATAAGGCTTTTATTGCTATTTCCGGAACAGGATTGGCTAATTTGCGCAGTTTGGTGTCCATCCAAGCGCCATCGACAGTGATTGTGGCACAAATTTGATCTTCTTCGTTTCGGAACTCATGAACGATGGACCAGCGCGAAGCATCGGCTTTCATTTTAGATACTTTGGTATGCATGAAAATGATATCCGAGAGTTTTATTTCTTTTCTAAAAATACATTCTTCTCTAAAAAGTACGGGACCAAAATGATGCATTTGAAAGGCTTTTATGGTCAAGCCAAGACTTTCCAGAATTTCGATACGATGTTGGGCGCCAAAGTCGTAATAAGCACTGTGGCGTACGTGAAAATTAGGGTCGAGATCTGACCAGCGAAAGGAAAGTTGTTTGCTAAAAGACGTCATTGTTATTGGAATTAAATTGCGGTTTATTCTCTAAAACGGGAATTTTGGCGTAAAATTAAGGAATTCAAATGAAGTAGACTTCAGGACAACATTGTTTTTGCTGGTGAATTAGCTTGGTTTAAAAATTCTTTATGGAAATGCGAAATCCCTAGCCCCGATAGTAGCGGCATCTTTTATGGACTTTCTTTAAGGACATAAAGATAGAGCGCATAGCGGGATTGGCTTCTTGTTTCAATTACGTCCAAGATGACAGTAGGAATTGATTCTTTTCTGTGGCTGTCAGTTTGCCTGAAATGTCATCTTGTCAGATTAATTTACGACAATTTTAACAATTCCTGACAATTTCTAGTAGCCTCTGATATTGGCACAGTGATTGACTTATGCACCTTGAGTTATTAAAATGAATGTATATTAAAATTTAAATATAATAAAAATGGGTAAAATAATCGGAATTGATTTAGGTACGACCAACTCTTGTGTTTCTGTAATGGAAGGTAATGAAGCAGTTGTTATTCCTAACGCAGAAGGAAAAAGAACAACGCCATCTATCATCGCTTTTGTAGAAGGTGGAGAAATTAAAGTGGGAGATCCTGCAAAAAGACAAGCAGTAACGAATCCTACCAAAACAATTGCTTCTATTAAACGTTTTATGGGTCATTCTTTTAGCGAAGTTTCGGCTGAAGCAAAAAGAGTTTCTTACAAAGTAGTAAAAGGAGACAACAATACGCCACGTGTGGATATTGATGGTCGTTTATACACTGCTCAAGAATTGTCAGCAATGACACTTCAAAAAATGAAAAAAACTGCTGAAGACTATTTAGGTCAAACAGTTACTGAAGCAGTTATCACTGTTCCTGCTTACTTTAATGATGCACAACGTCAAGCTACAAAAGAAGCTGGTGAAATTGCAGGTCTTAAAGTAATGCGTATCATCAACGAGCCTACAGCTGCAGCTTTGGCTTACGGATTGGATAAAAAAGGTAAAGATCAAAAAATTGCTGTTTACGATTTAGGTGGAGGTACATTTGATATTTCTGTTCTTGAATTAGGAGACGGAGTTTTCGAAGTATTGTCTACAAATGGTGATACTCACTTAGGTGGAGATGATTTTGACCACGAAATCATTGACTGGTTAGCTGACGAATTTAAAGCGGAAGAAGGTATTGACTTGCGTTTAGATCCAATGTCATTGCAACGGTTGAAAGAAGCTGCTGAGAAAGCAAAAATTGAATTGTCTTCTTCTGCCGAAACTGAAATCAACTTGCCTTACGTAACTGCTACGGCTTCAGGACCAAAACACTTAGTTAAAAAATTAACTAGAGCTAAATTTGAGCAATTAACTGACGCATTAGTAAAACGTTCTATGGAGCCAGTTGCTAAATCATTGAAAGATGCAGGTTTAACTGTTTCTGATATTGATGAAGTAATCCTTGTAGGAGGTTCTACTCGTATGCCAAGAATCGCTGAAGAAGTTGAAAAATTCTTTGGTAAAAAAGCGTCTAAAGGAGTTAACCCTGATGAGGTTGTTGCTATTGGAGCAGCTATTCAAGGTGGAGTTCTTTCTGGAGATGTAAAAGATGTATTGTTACTTGACGTTACTCCTTTATCTTTAGGTATCGAAACTATGGGTGGAGTTATGACTACATTAATTGAGTCTAACACTACTATCCCAACTAAAAAATCGCAAGTATTCTCTACTGCTGCAGATTCTCAACCAACTGTTGAAATCCACGTATTGCAAGGAGCTAGAGCAATGGCTGCTGATAACAAAACAATTGGTCGTTTCCATTTAGATGGTATTCCACCAGCACCAAGAGGAGTTCCTCAAATTGAAGTAACTTTTGATATTGATGCCAATGGTATCATCAAAGTTTCTGCAACTGACAAAGGAACTGGTAAATCTCATGACATTCGTATCGAAGCTTCTTCTGGATTAACAGCTGAAGAAATCGAGAAAATGAAAAAAGATGCTGAAGCTAACGCTGAATCAGATAAAGTTGCAAGAGAAAGAGCTGAGAAATTGAACGAAGCAGACGGAATGATCTTCCAAACTGAATCTCAATTGAAAGAGTTAGGTGATAAATTATCTGACGAAAACAAAGTAGCTGTAGAATATGCATTGACTGAATTGAGAATGGCTCACCAATCTCAAGATATTCCTGCAATTCAAACTGCATTAGATAATATCAATGCTGCTTGGAAAACTGCTACTGAAGCAATGTATGCTCAAGGTGAGCAAGGTCAAGCTGCTGCACAGCCACAAACTGAAGCAGAAGGTGACAATGTTCAAGACGTAGATTACGAAGAAGTAAAATAATTTTGATACCGTAGAGACGCACCGCGGTGCGTCTTTACAGTTAAAATGATAAAACCGGGCGATAGCCCGGTTTTTTTGTGGTTTATTTTTTCTGCAGAGACGCATGTGGTGCGACTTTACAGTTAAAATGAAAAAACCGAGCTGGAACAGCTCGGTTTTTTATATAATTAAAATCCGCTGTGATAATTCTTATCGCAGCGGATTTGTAGTTTTATTTTGGATCTAACGCTTTTTCGATACGAACCGCTAAATCTTGTAAATGCAATCTACTCATTCTGTCGGTTGTCTTTAATGCTGCGGCTTTTAATCCTGTTTTTAAACTGATTAATTGTCCTCTGGCAATAGAAGGCAAGTCAGTTTCGTTTAGGTTGACGGTCTTCGAGTTAAAACCATAAGTCACTCCTACAGGGACATTTCGTATTGTTGTTGTTCCAGGAGTCAACAAAGCGCAAACTTTACTTACGTATAATTTTTGCATATTTCTTCTATAAATGTCTATCGAAGCATTGGTTTTTAGTTCAGAGAAAATACCGTTTTTAAGATCAGTAAGTAATTCATCTACGGAATAGTAGTTTTTGCCAGCAGAAGTTGCTTCAAGTAAACGCACCATTCTGTCACCTGCCAATAAGCTAGTCAAGGTAGAATTTTGCATTGCTTTTATCGATTCAACGCCATTTTCAGGACTAATTTTCGAAAGAATATTTGGATCCATTAACCATTTTGGAGTTGAGAATAATTGAGCATTTAAAAAACTTACAGCCTCTTTTTGAATTTCTTTTGGAACGATTTCAAATTGATTTCCTCCCATATCATAGGTTGTAGGAGTGTCATAAACACCACCTACGTTTTTAGTGACATGGCCCATATATCTTCTAAATTGTCCGGTAAGTGCGTCATAAAGATCCTCAAGTTCAGCATAACTTTCGCCTTTTTCTTTACTCCATTCTAATAAGTTAGGAAGAATTCTTTTCAGGTTTTTGATCCCATAAGCTGAAGCTTTCATTGCATTATCGCCAATGTCTTCTGTCTGGTATCTAGGGTCATAAGGACTCATTTCAGTACCAAACCATAGACGGCGGTCTTTGTAAGCTTCTTTGGTCATTTCATTCAGAATGGCTTTTTCTTCCTTTTCGTTTTGAGCTTCAGGGAAATAAGAATAACCCCACTTTATCGCCCATTTGTCATAGTCTCCAATTCTAGGAAAAAGACTTGTAACTCCATCTTCTGGTTGTGCAACATAATTAAAACGCGCATAATCCATAATAGAAGAAGTATGCCCAAATTTATCTTGATAGGCTGCATCTCTCAGTTTTTCTACAGGTGTAGCTGAACTAGCTCCCATATTATGACGAAGACCTAAAGTATGTCCTACTTCATGTGAAGAAACGAAACGGATTAGTTGGCCCATCAACTCATCATCAAATTGCTTCTTTCTTGCAGCAGGATCTACAGCTGCAGTCTGGATCAGGTACCAGTCACGTAATAAACTCATTATATTATGGTACCATCCGATGTGGCTTTCTAAAATTTCACCAGTTCTTGGATCATGGACATTTGGTCCGTAAGCATTTTGAATTTCGGCAGCAAAATAGCGCAATACTGAAAAACGGGCATCTTCAAGACTCATTGTAGGGTCATTTTCCGGCCAATATTCACCGCGAATAGCGTTTTTCCATCCTGCATGCTCAAAAGCAACCTGCCAATCATCGATTCCTTGTTTGATGTATTTTTTCCATTTCTCTGGTGTAGCTGGATCAATATAATAAACTATCGGCTTTTCTGGCTCGATCAATTCGCCTCTTTTTTGTTTTTCAGCGTCTTCTTTAGATTTTGGTTCTAAACGCCATCTTACGGCAAAGATTTCCTTATCTGATTTATGCGAATCATCTTCAAATAAACCATATTGATTGGCAAAATAGCCCACACGTGCATCAAAAGATCTTTTGCGCATTGGTTTTTTGGGTAAAGCAATCATAGAAGTGTTTAATTCTACTGTAAGGACTCCGGAATCTAGGGCTGCAGGCAAGTTTGCACCTATTTTTGGTGCTGGACTCAAGGAAACCAAATTTGGTACAGTCGAAAAAGTTTTAACTGTTCTAATTTCGGTATTGATAGGATAACTGCTTATTTTTTGGATAAAAGAGCGGTCTTTTTGGAAAGCTTGAATGCTAAGACTTTGTTTTTTGGCAGGATCCAAAGAAAAAGTTTGTACATCAGTTTCAAAAGTTGGAGTCATGTCAATAACATAGGAAGCTTCCGTTTTTTCTTTGTCATTTTTCTTGATAGCCAAAATATCATAGCTCGCAATTATAGGATTAGCCGATGAATTATTAACGGCTTTGGCTAAGGGTTTATCTTCAGCCGATGACATGATAACATAAGTAATGGAACGCAATAGAATAGTATTGTTGATTCCTTTTTCAAATTGAATTACCTGTTTGTTTATTTCTTCTCCACCAAAAATACCTCCACCGGCAGGAGTTTTAGAAAAGCGGGTGATGGTCATGATTTCAGTACCTAAAAGATCAGCAGGAATTTCAAAAAGGTATTTATTATCCATTTTATGGATATCAATAAGTCCTTTTTGCGTTACAGCAGTAGAGTCAATAACCTTATTGTATGGTTTTGGTCCTTTTTTTTCTTCCGGTTTTTTAGCGGCTGGTGCTGAAACAGAACTAGTTTGTTTGTCCTTCTTTTTCTTGCTTTGGGCTAATGTTCCCTGATGGAGACCTAAGAGTAGACAGGTACTGATTAAAATTACTTTTTTTTGCATTTAATTAAAAGATTAAAATTGTTTAAAGAATAGTCATCAATTGATGAAATTTGTTACACATAATTAATTAATTTTTTTACTTTTTTCAAAGATAAGATTATTTGTAAGTATTCCTGTATATAATTATTAATAGGGTCAATTGAATTAATTTTTAGAATATGATTTATCTCATGAAAAATAAGGTTTGTTCCAATTAATTTTGGCTTTTGAATTGGAGGAATAATTGATTTAAAGTCTACAGCTACTGATTTCAGAAATGTTAAGGAGATGCACATTGACAAAAGTTTTTTGTAATATTACTCTATAAATAATTTTGAATGAGAAAAATTAAATACAAGAAAGGAAGGAAACTGCAACCGTTCAGCCTTGAATACACTGGTATTCATAAGAGCAAGGAATCAGAGATGCAGCTGTTTGTATATGATAGTTTTGATCTGATAGAATATGAGGATTTTAAGGTTCAGGATTTGGATAAATATATCAATATCGAAAAAACAAACTGGCTTAATTTACATGGTTTAAATAATGTCGAATTGGTAAAAACAATTGGTAGTTATTTTGAAGTTGACAATTTCATGCTTGCCGATATTTTGAACACCACTAAAAGAACTAAGCTAGAAGAACTTCCGGAAATGCTTTTTTTTAATATCAAATCGCTTTTACCTGTGGAAGATTCTGATAATATACGAGTAGAGCAGATTAGTTTTTTGATGAAAGAAGGAATTTTGATTTCGTTTCAGGAAAAACGTTCTGATTTTTTTGCGCACATTCGCGAACGTATTCGTACTCATTCTGGAATTGTAAGAATTAAAAAAGCCGATTATTTGCTGTATATTTTGCTCGATGCCATTATGGAAAATTTCTATATCACCATCGAAAATGAAGAGGATAAAATAGAGAATTTGATTAATCTGTCTAAAAATAGTGCCGATCCTATTATTTTGGAAAAAATCGAAAAACATAGGGATAATTTTAATTTTCTAAAACGTTCTATTGTTCCGCTTCGGGATTCCTTGTATGATATAAAAAGTATCAAAGAGGATAATTTGTTCAATGTCATGGAAACCGACAGTTTTATTTTTTTTACCCGTCTGCATCAAAAAAGTTTGGAACTTTTAGAACAGATAGAATCTGATATGGGTTCGCTGGAAAGCGCTTCGAATTTCTTTTTTTCGGCCCAGACGCATAAGATGAATGAGATTATGAAAACGCTTACCATAGTATCGGCAATATTTATTCCATTGACATTTATCGTAGGGGTTTATGGGATGAATTTTGAACACATGCCCGAACTGAAATATGAAAATGGTTATTATACCGTTATGAGCATCATGGTTTTTATAGGGATAATGATGGTGTTTTATTTTAAAAAAAGAAAATGGTTTTGATAGTATTAAATAGTTCTATGTGAATAAAGATTGGTCATTTTATATTGGCATACAAAACTTAAAAAGAAAAAGCAATGAATAAGGCGATATATATTGCAACAAGTGAACATAATAGCGGAAAATCAATAGTTACTCTCGGTTTGATGAGTATGCTTATTGGGAAAACAGCCAGAGTAGGTTATTTTAGACCTATCATAGAAGATTTTGACGATGGCAAACTAGATAATCATATCGAGACGGTGATTTCTCATTTCGGATTAGACATTGCGTTTGAAGATGCCTTTGCCATTACCAAAAGCAAGCTGATAAAAAAGAAGAACAAAGGAAAAATAGGAGAAGTTCTGGATTTGATTATTGAGAAATACAAAAAATTAGAAGAACAGTTCGATTTTGTTTTGGTTGAAGGCACCAGTTTTAGCGGAGAAGGAACTGTTATAGAACTGGATATGAATGTGCTAATAGCCAAAAATCTGGGGATACCAACTATTATTGTGGGTTCTGGAGTTGGTAAAACACTCGAAGAATTGATAGATAGCCTTTATTTGGCCTACGATTCCTTCAAAGTCAAAGAGGTGGAAGTATTGGCTGTAATAGCCAATAAAGTGCAGCCCGAAAACATTAGACTGGTAACAGATGGTTTGAAAGCGAGTTTACCCAAAGAGGTTTTGGTAAACGCTATCCCTATTGTTTCCAGTTTGAATAATCCTACCATCAAAGAAATAGTTGATGTACTGGGAGCAAAAGTTTTGTTTGGAGAAGAATTTTTAAACAATCAGGTTGGTAATTTTAGTGTGGGTGCCATGCAATTGCGCAACTATTTATTGCATCTGAAAGAAAATGCTCTTGTAATCACTCCGGGCGACAGAGCCGATATTATCCTTGGTGCATTACAAGCCAATGAATCAGCAAATTATCCTACGATTTCAGGGATTGTTTTAACGGGAAATATTTTACCGGAGGATAGTATTATCAAATTGATTGAGGGATTGACTACCATTGTGCCTATAATTGCTGTGGCAGGAGGAACTTATGAAATCACCAATAAATTAGGGAACATAAAGTCTAAAATTTATGCCGATAATAAACAAAAAATAGAAAGCTCTATAAGTGCTTTTGAAAAATACGTAGACCTGGATAATTTGTCCAAAAAACTAAGCTCTTTTGAAGCGGAAGGAATGACACCCAAAATGTTTCAATACAATTTGGTAAAAAGAGCCAAACAATATCGTAAACATATCGTTTTACCCGAAGGAAATGACGAAAGGATAATAATAGCAACTTCCCGATTATTGGCCATGGATGTGGTTGATATATCCGTCATTGGAAATAAAAAACAGATTGAAAACAAAGTGGCCGAATTGGGAATTGCTTTTGATTTTTCGAAAGTGAAAATCATCAATCCAATCGAATCGGAAAAATATGAGGATTATGTAAAAACTTATTATGAGTTACGAAAAAACAAGAACGTTTCTATGGCTATGGCCAAAGATTTAATGGAAGACGTTTCTTATTTTGGAACCATGATGGTCTATAAAGGTGATGCTGACGGAATGGTTTCCGGTGCCGCACACACCACGCAGCACACCATTTTACCAGCCTTGCAATTCATAAAAACAAAACCGGATACTTGTATTGTTTCTTCTATATTTTTCATGTGCTTGGAAGATCGGGTTTCTGTTTTTGGTGACTGCGCCATTAATCCAAATCCAACGGCGGAACAATTGGCCGAAATTGCCATTTCCTCAGCCGATTCGAGTTTGGCATTTGGTATAGAACCAAAAGTAGCGATGCTCTCTTATTCTTCTGGCGCATCAGGAAAAGGAGATGAGGTAGATAAGGTAAGAACTGCCACCGAAATAGTGAGAAAAAAACGCCCCGACTTGAAAATTGAAGGACCAATACAATATGACGCGGCAGTAGATATGGAAGTGGGACAAAGTAAAATGCCAAATTCGGAAGTAGCAGGACAGGCAAGTGTGCTTATTTTCCCGGATTTAAATACGGGAAATAATACTTACAAGGCCGTTCAGAGAGAAACCAGCGCTTTGGCAATTGGACCTATGTTGCAAGGTTTGAATAAACCGGTCAATGATTTGAGTCGTGGTTGTACGGTAGATGACATTATTAATACGGTTGTGATTACGGCCATCCAAGCCCAAGGATTTTAGAAAGTTTAAAAACTTAGATTTTAAAAGTATAAAATAAATATAAAATACATCGACCCAGTATTCTTGCGCTTTGGAGACTATTGATAGCTATCGGAAGGGGAGAGAAAAAATATAATTTTCAATGAAAATAGTAATAATAAATTCAGGAAGTTCTTCCATAAAATACCAATTAATCAAAATGCCGGCTAATGAGGTCATTTGCAGCGGTATGATTGACAGAATAGGTTTAGAAACATCTAATCTGAGTTATGAAACCAAAGAGAATCGTATTGACGAAATAATGGCTATTCCAAATCATAAAGTTGGACTAAAAAAAGTTGCTCAATTACTGCTCGATGAGAAAGTGGGAGTAATTAAAAGTACTTCGGAGATTGAAGCTGTAGGGCATCGAGTGGTGCATGGGGGAAGCAGTTTTTCTAATACGGTACTCATTACAAAGGAAGTAAAAGACAAGATAAAACAACTTTTCGATCTGGCACCTTTGCATAATCCGGCCAATTTAGAAGGAATAAATGTTGCCGAGGAAATTTTTGAAAATGCTAAGCAGATTGCCGTTTTTGATACTGCTTTCCATCAAACCATTCCAGTTGTAGCGCATAAATATGCTATTCCTAATAAATTGTTGACGGAGAACAAAATTCGGGTTTATGGTTTTCACGGGACCAGTCATAAGTACGTTTCGGAGCAAGCAATCCTATATTTGAGGGATAATCTAAAAATGCAAGCGTCAAAAATTATTACTATTCATTTAGGGAATGGTTGTAGTATGACAGCGGTTAAAGACGGAAAAAGTATCGATCATACGCTAGGCTTTGCTCCTATGAATGGTTTAATTATGGGAACTCGATGTGGCGACATAGACCAGTCTGCTATTTTTTATATGGTCAATTCATTGGGCTATACACTTGATGAGGTAAACACTATTCTTCAAAAGCAAAGCGGAATGCTAGGACTTACTGGATTTAGTGATTTGAGAGATATTGAAGCCAATGCCGAGAAGGGCAATAAGGATTGTCAATTGGCTTTGGCGATGAATGCCTATCGTATAAAAAAATATATTGGTTCTTATACGGCGGTATTAAATGGTTTGGATGCCATAGTTTTTACAGCTGGAATAGGGGAGAACTCTTCTTATATCAGAAAATTAGTTTGTACGGATATGGATTATTTCGGAATCGAATTAGACGATGCCAAAAACAATGTACGTTCCAAAACTATCAGAGAAATCAACAGTAAAAATTCAAAAACAAAAATCCTGATAATTCCTACTAATGAGGAAGAGGAAATAGCCAAACAAGTTCATGAATTGTTGTTGAGTTAGGGCAAAAACATTAAAGAGCTTCTCAATTAAATAGCATTTTTAATAAACGAGTTGGACTTAAGCCAAAATAAAAAATCAACGGAATTATTTGTTTTTAAAAGGAAACCTACATGGTTTTATATATCTGTAGGTTTTTTTGTGCTTGAATCGGTTTATTTTTTTTGGAAAAACCAACTATTATTTTTGTTCTTTTACAAAAAAATATATTTTCAAAACCAGTTCAATATTCTGATATCGAATTAAGAAAAACCAAACCCTATTCACCATGAAAAAAAACACTTTTTTAGCTTTATTTCTTTTTAATGGATTACTGCTTTTTGCTCAAAGCAATGAAGAAGAAACTATTAGAAAAATTTATAGTTCTTCTTTGACCAATTCAAAATGTTATGCTTGGCTAGATCATTTGTCTAATAAAATTGGGGGTCGTTTATCAGGTTCTGCCAATGCTGAAAAAGCCGTTCAGTATACAAAAACACAGCTTGAAACCTTAGGTCTGGACAAGGTTTATCTACAGGAAGTAATGGTTCCTAAATGGGTGCGAGGCGAAAAAGAAACCGCATACATTCAAGAGGGGAAAACTAAAACCCATGTGCCTATTTGTGCTTTGGGAGGATCTGTAGCCACGCCAAAAAACGGATTGACTGCCGAAGTTGTCGAAGTACACAGCATCGAAGAATTAGCTCGTTTAGGAGATAAATTAAAAGGAAAAATCGTCTTTTTCAACAGAGCGATGGAACCGGAAAACATAGAAACATTCATCTCTTATGGTGGCTGTGTTGATCAAAGATATGCAGGCGCTGCTGCTGCTTCAAAGTTTGGTGCGGTGGGAACTATTGTGCGCTCGGTGAATTTGAGATTAGATGATTTTCCGCATACCGGAGCACAAAGTTATAATGGAATCCCTAAGTCACAATATATTCCAACAGCCGCCATCAGTACTAATGGCGCCGAATTACTGAGCAAAAAATTAAAGAGCAATCCAAAATTGAAATTCTATTTTAAAATGTCATGCGAGCAATTGGACGATGTTTTATCTTATAATGTCATTGGAGAAATAAAAGGAAGCGAACATCCAGAGAATATAATGGTAGTTGGTGGTCATCTTGATTCTTGGGACTTAGCCGATGGTTCCCACGATGATGGAGCAGGAGTAGTACAAAGTATGGAAGTGATTAATATCTTTAAAAACCTTGGTTATAGACCTAAAAATACCCTTCGTGTTGTGTTATTCATGAATGAGGAAAATGGAGGTAGAGGCGGACAGAAATATGAAGAATTGGCGCAAGCCAATAAAGAAAAACACATTTTTGCTTTAGAAAGTGATGCAGGAGGATTCAGTCCTAGAGGATTTTCTTTAGATACTGATGACGCCAATTTTAATCAAATATTGGGATGGAAAGATTTATTTGAACCTTATTTGGTACATAGTTTTACAAAAGGACATGCAGGATCTGACATTGGACCATTAACATCAAAACCCTTGGTAAAAGCAGGACTAAAACCAGATTCGCAACGTTATTTTGATCACCATCATGCGGCCAATGATACTTTTGATGCAATCAATAAAAGGGAACTGGAACTGGGAGCGGCAACGATGGCTTCTTTGGTGTACTTAATTGATCAAAAAGGAATTGTGAAGTAAATGAAAAATGTTCCTTTCGAATTATAAAATGACAAACCACAAGTATTATTCTTGTGGTTTTTTTATTTGGCCATCGCCAAGCAGAATGGATAAAGTTTTTAAACGTTCCGATCGATCGGCGATGAGTTTAAGGATACTTATAAACGGAATAAATAAAATCATTCCCGCCGCACCCCATAAAATACCTCCGGCAGTAATCATAATAATGATAACGAGAGTGTTGATTTTTAAACGACTGCCTACTGCAAAGGGAAAAATAATATAGGCTTCTAAAATTTGAACTACGACAAAAACAAGAATGACAGCCAAAGGATACCAGATAGAATTGAAGGTGATCCAGGAAACCGCAATGGGTAAAAGGGCAGAAATCATAATTCCGATGTAAGGAATAAAGGTAAGAATGGATGCAATAAAGCCAAATAGAAAAGGATGAGGTATTCCAATAAGGGCTAGTCCAATGCTGTTTAAAACACCTACAATAAGGTATACAACTAGCATTCCTTTGATAAAATTATAATAGGCATGTATGGTTTCGATGAGGATTTCGTATATTATTTTTCTTTTCTCTGATGGGAAAATTTGATACAAAACATTCACCAGAATGTGGCGGTGGAAAAGGATAAGAGCCGAAAAAACCGGAATAATTAAAAGGAAAAAAAAGATTTCTGAAAAGGAATAGGCCATGCTTTGCAACATCGAGAAAAGCTGTGTGCCGGAGTTATCAACTGAGTTTCTAAAAAAAAGTTGCTGTTCAGCTGCGCTTATTTCAAATCGCTGACTGATAAAAAGACTTATTTGACTCAAGGCTTCTAATAGTTTTATCCTAAATTGATCCCACTCGTTAGTAAATTCTTGGATTTGTAAAAAAAGGATGTATAATAGCACTCCAGCCAGTAGAATGAGAATGGATAAACATAGAAAAATGGCTAGGGTTTTACTAATTCCTTTTTTTTCCATCCATTGACAAACCGGATAGAGGATAAAGCTAATCAATAATGAAAAGCTAAGGGGAATAAATAATGTTTTTCCAAAGTAAAGCAATAGAGAAATTAGTACAATATATTGAAGGATTTCAAGAGCGGAGTATTTTTTAGGTATTTTGGAAATTTGCAACATGAGAATTTAAATCTTTAATAAATAGTTTTATCTTGTTCCACTTTCCCGATGCTATTAAAAAAAGACAGCTAGCAAAGACTTATCAATCCCTAAATGTAATGATAAATTTTGTTCCTTCATTTACTTTACTTTCCACACTGATGTGACCACCTAAATTAATAACATGATTATAGACTAAATACAGCCCAATACCACTGCTGTCAATATGGTTATGGAATTTTTGATGCAATTTAAAAATTTTATCTTTCACTTGTTCCATATCAAAACCAATACCGTTGTCAGAAATGATTAATTGCTTTTTGCCAGATTTATTCTCACTATGAATGGAAATTGTAGGCAAACAATTTGGCTTGGCATATTTAATTGAATTGGTTATTAAATTTAAAAAGATACTTTTTAAATAAGCTTTGTTAAAATTGACTGTATCAAGTCGCGAAAAGTCAACATCAATTGTAGTATATGAATTTTGGATTAAGGAGTTTATCGAAAGTAGGACTTCCTCTAAGGATTCGGTCAAATTAAGTGCTTCAATAGGAGTTGCGTTATCATTCTTTTTGTTTAAAATCACCACATATTCATTTAAAGTTTGTTTCAAACTTTCACTGGTTGATTTAAGAATGGAAAGGTATTCCTGTGTTTCAGAATCTTCTATTTTAGAAGTGTCCAAGAGCTCAAATACGGAAAGCAAGTTATTCACCGGAGATCGCAAATCATGTAAAGTGGTATAGGTCAGTTCCTTTAGATCGTTACTTATTTTAGTGAGCTCAGCCAAGTGCAAATTGCGTTCCTCTTCCAGCTCTTTTTTATAGGTTATGTTTTTGGCAATAGCATATACCTGTTCGTCACTTTCTATTGGAAATGATGTCCATAATAACCAGACTACGCCTCCGTTTTTTGTTAAATAACGGTTTTCAAAATCAAATAAGGGAATTCTTTTTCTAAGTTCGTTTCTGGCAGAGGCAGTATTGTTTTTATCAGCATAGAATACAAATTCATTAATGGGCTTAGACATTAATTCCTCGGCAGAATAACCTAATAATTTACACACCGCTGGGTTTATTCTTTTAAAGTAACCATCAAATCCGGCTACACATAGCAAGTCAGGAGATAGATCGAAAAATTTTTCGAATTTATTGAAGCTATCTAAATGACTTTGAATAGCATTCGATTCAGCTCGTATCATCTTTGTCATTTTAAACTACTTGTAATTAGTAACTTTTTGTAGGTTTTAAATTAAACAATGTTTTAAAAAGCATGAATTTGGGACTAATGCTAGTACTAAAGTAGCTATAAAATATGACATTGCGCTAATATCTGCGAAAAAACTGATTGAAAATTTCGAACTAAAAAAAAGGAGGCTGCATATAAAATACAGCCTCCTCATTTTTAGATTGTTTGATTTTGTTTACCAACTTAGATTCTAAAGATCCCGCCAAAAGCAATTATTCTTTGAAAAAAGAAGAAATCTTGGGAAGCGCTGTCCTCATTGCTTTGTGTCGTGCGTATGTCTTGCATATTGATGTAACCGCCCTTAAGTTCTCCTTGAATATAAAAGTGTTTGAAGAAAGTAATATTCAATCCTGCTTTGGCGGAAACTCCATAACCCGAAATGTGAAAATCATCATGGCGTGGTTTTCCTAAGAGCGTAGTATTTGTTTTAGGGTACAATAATCCAATACCAACGCCTTCAGTCAGGTTAACCTGAATTTTATCGGTATTTTCAATTTTAAACAGTGAAGAAATATCATCATGTCTTGAAAACTCAGTATTGACATAGTTCAAACCGTCCGTGTGCTCATACATCAAAAAAGCGGGAGCCATCACAGTAGGAGTATGGTCGTAAATTCCATCAAAAGAGCTTCCGGTATTAATTGTTCCATTGACATTTGCAGTTTGGTTTTGCGTCATCACATATTTCATGTGATCTACGCCAATAGCAACGCTATAATGATCGTTGATAAAATACCCCATTCTAAAATTCGTTTGTGGAATGGTCATTCGCGCCGGATTGATATAATCTACATGCCAACCTTTTGGTTTGTCTTGTGCCGTCATGTTTTCTATGGTAAAATTATAATCTTTACCCTTGAAAGTTACGTCTGATTTTGAATAGCTTTCTCTGTTTCCTCCCCATGAAACAAAGAATTTTCCTTTGTTGTGAGCGGTATATTTATCTTGTATTTTGATTTCTTCCTGAGCATTGGCTCCAGTTGAAAAAAGCAAAGCCAAGAATGCGGAATATAAAAGTATATTTTTCAATGTAAGCGTATAAATTAAAATGTATTTACTGTTTTTCTAATGGCAACGAGTTTCTTCATTAGGTCTTCAAAATAATCCAAGTGAAGCATATTAGCGCCATCACTTTTTGCATTTGCTGGATCAAAATGAGTTTCAATAAAGATGCCGTCAACACCTACAGCAATTCCGGCTTTTGCAATGGTCTCAATCATATCAGGTCTTCCGCCGGTCACACCAACAGTTTGATTTGGTTGTTGTAAAGAATGCGTCACGTCAAGAACGGTGGTTGCGTATTGTTGCATAGTAGGAATTCCTCTAAAATCAACAATCATGTCTTGATAACCAAACATTGTTCCGCGATCCGTAACCATCACATTTTGGTTGTTGCAATCCAAAACTTTTTGAACGGCATGTTTCATGCTCTCGGGACTCATAAACTGTCCTTTCTTTAGGTTTACCGTTTTTCCGGTATTGGCCGCAGCTACAACTAAATCAGTTTGACGAACTAAAAAAGCAGGAATTTGTAAAACATCTACATATTGAGCTGCCATTGCTGCATCCTCATTCGTATGAATATCAGTCACGGTAGGAACATGGAAAGTTTCGGAGACCTTTCTTAGAATTTTCAAGGCTTTTTCATCCCCAATTCCACAGAAGCTGTCTATTCTGGAACGATTTGCTTTTTTGAAAGATCCTTTGAAAACGAAAGGAATTTGTAGGCTATCGGTAATCCCGATTAATTTTTCAGCGATTCTCATGGCCATTTCTTCCCCTTCTATTGCGCATGGACCTGCAAGTAAAAAGAAATTACCGCTATCGGTATGTTTAATTTGTGGAATATCGTGTATGTTCATAATAGGTATTATTTTAAAACTGCAAAGATAGTTATGATTTGCGATTTACGATTTATGATTTGCGAATAATTTGAAGCCTTTTCCCGCTCTACGCTATATCTTTATCTTTTTAAAGAAAAAAGATAAAGGATGTCGCTACTATCGGGGCTAGGAAATTAGTTTAAGGTTCAATTTTTTTTAAACTAAAGCCAACAGGAACCAACAAATGACCTTTCTCGTAGATATTCATATAAAGAATAACGGGCTTTTTTTGATCTTTCCACTTTATTTCATAAACATCCAAAAAACCAGCACCCAGTTCGGTTTTTTTTGTTGGAAACGGGCAACAGCTTTCTAATTTTCGGAAAGTAATCTTTTCTCCATTTGGTCCCGCTAAAGCATTCAGGAAACGTTCTTGATTAATCGATTCGTCTCTGGTATTTCGATAAAAAACGTTGATGGGATAATCCTTGTCGTAGCCGTATTTTTTGTCTTTGCTGTATGCTGTAATGACAAAGGTATTGTCTTTGGTGAGTTTGGGTATAGGGGCATTATCATCAACATTCATGAGAGTTGATTTAGTACTTACACAAGAAGCGCTAAGAAGTAAAAAGGCAATAAAAACAAAAGTTTTTTTCATATTTTTAGTTGGTTAAGAGCGATTAAAAATAAGCTGGATAATCATGAGCAAAATTTCAATTACAAATATAATGAGAACTTCAAAGGATAAGGCCATGGAGGATTGTTTTTTGTTTTATTAATAAAAATCAGTCATAAAAGAGTGGATTGAGATCCAAATACTCGTTCTAAAAGAACGCTGCTGTAGGAAAAAACGAAATAAGTCGTGGATTTGTCAGCGATTTCTAAACTTAATTCGGTCTTTTTCTCAAGGATTTAGTAATTTTGCATTTTTTAAATCGAAAAAAGATACAGTACTTTAATTTTCAATGAAATGAGCATAAGTTTAATTCGTGCCAATGGCCAAAATTAGTATGCGAATTGCATTTGAATTTTAAAATAGAATAAAAATCCATAAATGAAAAAGAAAGTAGAAATTCTTGCCCCAGCCAAAAACTTGGTTCAAGGAATAGCGGCTATTAATGCGGGTGCAGATGCAGTATATATTGGAGCACCATTATTTGGAGCGCGTACTAATGCGACCAATTCTGTTGAAGATATTGCCGAAATGGTCAAATATGCACACCTGTTTAAGGCGCAAGTTTTTGTGGTTATAAATACAATCTTGTACGATAATGAATTAGAACCTTGCAGAAAACTAATTCATCAATTATACGATATTGGTGTCGATGCGCTTATTGTACAGGACATGGCAATTATGGAAATGGATTTACCTCCAATTGTGATTCATGCCAGTACTCAAGCGAATAATCGTGAGCCAAAACATGTGAAATTCCTGAAAGATATTGGGATGCAACGTGTCGTATTGGCTAGAGAATTAAATTTAGACCAGGTTAGAGATATTGCTGCTGCAACTGATGTGGAGTTAGAATTTTTCGTTTCAGGAGCGCTTTGCGTTTCTTTTAGTGGAAATTGCTACATGAGTATTGCCGGTGGTGAGCGTAGTGCCAATCGTGGTTCTTGTGCACAAAACTGTCGTTTGCCTTACAACTTGATTGATGGAAACGGAACAACTTTATTGACCGAAAGTCATTTACTTTCGATAAAAGATTTAGATTTAAGTGATCAATTGCCTAGTTTAATTGAAGCAGGAATTACTTCATTTAAAATCGAAGGACGACTAAAAGATATTGTTTACGTAAAAAATAACACTTCGTTTTTAAGAAAGAAATTAGATGCTTTCTTAGAAAATAACGATAGTTTCCAAAAAGCATCTTCTGGAAGAACTTTCTACAATTTCGAACCAGAAATGGACAGAAGTTTCAACCGTGGTTATACCGATTATTTTGTTAACCAACGAAAAGAAAAAATCGGGAACTGGGAAAGTCCAAAATCACAAGGTCAGTACATTGGTAAAATTACCGAAATCAAAGCCAATGGTTATGTGATTGAAAATCACGATAAGCTGAATAATGGCGACGGTTTGTTTTTTATCAATGAAGAGGGAATTGCCGATGGCGTCCAAATCAATATTATTGTGAATGATATTGTCGTGCCAAATACTTTCAAGAATATTGCTGTAGGAACGGTTATTTATCGAAATTCGGATGCGGAATTCAACCGAATTGTAGAAAAAGAAAATGCTGCGGTTAGAAAAATAGGAGTAAACCTGAAATTTTCCGAAACTCAGGATGGGTTTCTGTTAACGGTTATTGATGAAGACGGACATCAAAGTACAGCTGCTTTGGTGACTGAAAAAGAACTGGCAAAAAGCGAAGAATCAGTGATTCCAAATATCACTAAAAACTTAGCTAAAACGGGTAATACACCTTTTATTGTTGATGACATTGAAGTGGAATTTTCTAAGAATTGGTTTTTACCAATTTCGAAAGTAAACGAAGTTCGTAGAATAGCTTTGGAACAATTAATTGACATTCGAATCAACGAATACGACAGAAAAGAATTCCAAATTACAAAATCAGATATTCCTTATCCAACAGAGAAATTAGATTTTACGTTTAATGTTTCGAACAAATTAGCGAGAGCTTTTTATAAAAGACATGGCGTAACCGAGATTGAAAAAGCATTCGAATTGCAATGGGATCCAGGAAAAGCACGCGTGATGACAACCAAATATTGCGTGAAATACGAATTGGGTAAATGTGCCCGATTCCAAAGAGCAACTATGGGCGAAAAAGTAGTAGAGCCATTAACTCTGAAACATGGAGAAAACGAATACAAATTGAAATTCAATTGCAAGCCTTGTGAAATGGAAATTTGGGAAAAAGATGCCGAATTTGAAATTATAGATCAAGATGATCAACTGGATTATGTAAAGAAAAGATAAGACCACTACACTAAATATTTATAAAAAGAGGCTGCCCTTTTCGGACAGCCTTTTAGTTTGGTATGTATAATATGACTGAACTTAGTCTTTTATATTCAGTTTTTTCAGGATGTCTTCCAGCAAGCACCATTTGGTAATGGAGGATTGGGATAAATTGACACCTACAAAAGCGGTCATCCACAGCCAATTTTGGTTTACATAAACGGCCAAAAGCAAGCTTATCATTATAAATATTCCGGCTACGGCTCTTACAATTCTATTTTTCATAATTTCTATTTTTTTATTCTTGATTGGTTTGGTCTTCTTGGGTTGGTGTTTCCCATTTTTTTCGTTCGCTGATGTAATAAATCAGAGGCACTACGAGCAAAGTCAATAAGGTAGAAACGATAGCTCCAAATACCAGCGAAATGGCTAATCCTTGAAATAAAGGATCAAAAAGGATAATCGATGCCCCAATAACCACAGCTCCGGTAGTCAATAGAATGGGAGAGGTTCTCACTGCTCCAGCCTCAATAATGGCTTGTTTTATAGGAATGCCATCTTGAAGGCGGATTTCTATAAAGTCAATCAGTAAGACCGAGTTTCGGACCATTACACCCGCCAAAGCTATCATCCCAATAAATGAGGTTGCGGTGAAATAAGCACCCAATAACCAGTGCCCAAACACAATTCCAATAAGTGATAACGGAATAGCCAGCATCATTACAATTGGTGTTTTGAAGTTTTGGAACCAACCCACAATCAGCATATAAATAATCACGATTGCCACCATAAAGGCAACACCTAAATCACGAAATACCTCTAGGGTTATCTGCCATTCACCGTCCCATTTTACGGTAAAATTGCTTTCGTCTGTGGGTTGCTCCATATAAAGTTCGTTTACTTTATAGCCTTTTGGCACTTTCATCTTATCCAGTTTTTCGCTCATTCCCAGAATCGCATATACAGGGCTTTCTAATGCACCAGCCATATCGGCGGTGACATAGACTACACGTTTTTGGTCTTTTCTATAAATGGTTTTCTGCAAAGTATCCTGTTTTACTTTGACCAAATCACTCACAGGAATCATGTTGCCCTGACTTCCTTTAATTTTTAAATTCTGAATGTCTTGTAAACTAGTTTTGTCTTTGTCGTCAAGCGAAAGTACAATTCCCACATTGTCAGTTGAATTTTCGTCATACAAGTTAGAAATCGGATATTCTTTCAGCAAATAAGTTAAATTCCCCACCACTTGTTGAGGTGCAATTCCGTTAAGCATTGCTTTTTCTTTGTCAATTTCCAGTTTGTATTCCGTTTGATGGTCTTCAACCATCCAATCGATATCGACTACATCTGAGGTTGTTTCTAAGATGGTTTTTAGCTGTTTGGCCACTTTTATCTGTTCGTTGTAATCAGGACCATAAACTTCGGCAACTAGCGTAGAAAGTACCGGTGGTCCAGGTGGCACTTCAATCAGTTTTACATTCGCCCCGTATTTCTTGGCAATCTTTTGAACTTCGGGACGCATGGCTTTGGCAATCGCATGACTTTGAATGTCACGGTCTTCCTTGTGTTGCAAATTCACCTGAATATCTGCCATATTGCTTCCGCCTCGCATATCATAATGACGCACCAGGCCGTTAAAAGTAATAGGAGCTGAGGTTCCAATGTAATTTTGGTAATTGACTACTTCGGGCTGTGCCGACAGGTATTGTGCAATTTCTTTGGTTACGGCAGCTGTTCGTTCTAAGGTTGTTCCTTCAGGCATATCGATAACCACTTGAAATTCATTTTTATTATCAAAAGGCAGCATTTTTACCACCACTGTTTTGTTGAAAAACATCAAAACAGAACCGAATAATAATAAAATGGTGATCGCTAGAAGTGTTCTTCTTTTGGAACTGCTTTCCAAAAACGGACGCTCCAGTTTATTGTATATTCTATAAATAAGGCTGGTTTCCAGTCCTTCGGCTTCTTTGTGTTGTTGCTCGTCTTTTTCTTGAAGCAGGTGATAACCCAAATAGGGAGTCACAGTCAATGCCACAAACAGCGATAAAAGCATCGCAATCGAAGCCCCAATAGGCATCGGACTCATATACGGCCCCATCATTCCGGATACGAAGGCCATAGGAAGTATCGCCGAGATTACGGTAAAAGTGGCTAATATCGTTGGGTTTCCCACTTCGTTTATGGCATAAATAGCCGCTTGCTTGAAAGGCAGTCGTTTCATCTTGAAATGACGGTGCATGTTTTCGGCAATGATAATACTGTCATCGACCACAATTCCCACCACAAAAACCAAGGCAAAAAGTGTAATCCTGTTTAAGGTGTAGTCCAATAAATAATAACTAAACAAGGTAAGTGCAAATGTCAGCGGAACAGAGAAAAACACTACCAATCCACCACGCCATCCCATGGCAAGCATCACCAGAATGGTTACAGCTATTATGGCAACGCCCAAGTGTAACAGTAATTCTCCCACCTTATCCGAGGCTGTTTCGCCATAATTTCGGGTTACTTCAACATGAACATCTGTTGGAATTAAATTCTTTTTTAGCTGCTCAATTTTAGTGATAATTTTCTCCGAAATTTTCATTGCATCAGCTCCTTTTACTTTACCTACGGCAATAGTCACGGCAGGATATTCTGATTTTGCGGTTTCAAATTTTTCGTTGGCTTTGCCATATCCGAAAGAGACATAACTTCTGGCTGTTGCAGGACCGTCCTGTACTTTGGCTACTTGTTTCAAGTAAACCGGAAGGTTTTTATTTATACCCACGACTAAGTTCTCGACATCTTCAGCATTCGATAAAAATTGACCTGTTGTCACTAAATATTCTTGGTCATTTTGTACAAAACTCCCAGATTGCGAACTGCCGTTGTTGGCTTGAATCATTTGCATAATTCCCAAGGCGTCGATAGCATTTTCGGCCATTTTGTCCTTGTCTAAGATTACCTTCAGCTCGCGAGTGCTACCACCAATTTCTTTGGTAATAGCCACATCTTTCACCTTTTCGATTTCTGATGTTACTTCTTCGGCAATTTGTCGCAACTGAAAATCATCTTGCGTTTCGCTCCAAAGTGTGATTCCCAGCATGGGTACATCATCTATAGAACGGGTTTTGACAATGGGTTTGTAAACACCTTTAGGAAACATATCTTCGTGTTTCGCCAGCTCGTCATATAATTTTACGTACGAACGCTCCACATCCTGACCTACATAGAACTGGACAATCAGCATTGCCTGACCGTTCATTGCCATGGTATGCACGTGTTCTACGCCTTTGATATTCGAAATGATTTTTTCCAAAGGTTTGGCTACGCGACTTTCAACTTCTGTGGGACTTGCTCCCGGATAACCTACCAGCACATCGGCCATAGGGACATTAATTTGCGGTTCTTCCTCTCTGGGAATCAGAAACGAACTGTATACACCAATGATCATCAAAGCAGCCATCAATAAAATGGTGAGTTTCGAATTGATGAAAAAATGGGCTATTTTACCTGAAATACCTTCTTGCATAATTTTATTTTTTAAGTTTTAAAGTCTCAGGTTATCCCCAAAACCGTACACTATTTACTGATCACTTAATACTAACTAAAGCGCCATTGTATAACTTCCCTTCAGCCGAAACGATATAATTTTCGTTAGCCGATAAACCCGATAGTATTTCGACTTGATTGCCGATGCTTTTTCCGGTACGTAACCACCTTAAAACAGCGGTATTTCCCGTTCCGATGGTATAGATTCCAGTAAGCTGTCCTTGTTTGATCAATACTGATTGTGGAACCCAAACCATTTCATTTGTTGGTGTTGTTGCTTTATTAGCAACAGGGAACTGCACGTTTACAAACATTCCTGATAATACCGTACTATCCGTTTTATCCAGATTGATTTTTACCAAATATTGTCCGCCGGTATTGGTGGCCGAAAGGCTCAGTTCGCTCACTTTTCCAGTTAGTTTTGTATTAGAAGATTTTACCAAAACATTTACCGGCATTCCTTTTTGTATCGAAGCAATATCATTTTCTGAAACCATTGCTATTATCTGTAATTTTGATGCAGCTTCGATGCTTAACAATGGCATTCCTGGATTAGCCATATCGCCTTCTTTTACAAAAGTATTGGTCACCACTCCTGAGAAAGGTGCCGTAATATTCGAATAAGAGAATTGGGCAGCTATTTCATTTCGCATTTGTCTGGCACCTTCAAGTCCGGCTTTGGCCATTTCATAACGAGCGGTCATGTCGTCGAGTTCTTTTTGGGATGCACTTTGTTGTTTGAATAAATTAACAAAACGCTCATAATCTTTTTTGGCATTAGTATAAACAGCTGTGGCTTGTAGAATGCTGGCATCGACTTGTGCTTTTTTGGCTAAAAAATCAGTATTGTTGATGCTGACTAATAATTGCCCCGCAGTCACTTTTTGCCCCAGTTGCACCGGGATTTTAGTAACATAACCCATTATTCTGGTACTGATAGTAGCACTGTTTTCGGCCGTTATTTTTCCGCTGGCTGTTACAAATTGGCTGTCGTTGTTTTGAGTTGTTCCACTTACTTTTACGGGGATAGCAACTTCCTTAGCAGAGGCTTCTTTTTTTTCTCCATTACAGGAAGATAAAAAGGCAAGGGCTACAGCTAGGATTGGGATAAATATTTTTTTCATTTTTGTTGTTTTAAGGTTTTTCTTTAAAATCAGCTAACTTTTTTTATGAGCTCGCAGTTATATTAGAATGAGAAATGGAATAACTATTTGGTTAAAAACTGTAAATATTCTTTGGTGAAATTGTATTCGAAAACGGCTTGCAGGAATTCTAATTCTTTTTGGGACATTTGGGTTTCAGATTGCAATAGATCTGTTGTTTTTTCGAGTCCTTGAGTAAATCGATTGCTTCGTATTCTATAGGCTTCCTGTGATTGTTCCAAAGCCAGTTTAGACAGATTCACTTTGTTTTCGGCATCTTTTAGCTGGCGATTGGTTTTATTCAGCTCCAGTTGGCTTTTGGCTTTGTATTCTTGGTTTTCAAGTGTTGCTTTCTGGAAATCGGCTTTAGACTTTTCCATTTTTCCAATGGATTTGTAACCATCAAAGACATTCCATGACAATTGGGCTCCTACTAAATAGCCTTTGGCATTGGTTCCAAATAAAGTTTGATCGTACAATTCATAACTTCCAAAAGCATTCAATCTGGGTAAGAAATTCATTTTGGTCGATTGCAACATTTTTCTGTAAGCTTCTGATGATTTATCCATTGCCTGAATGTCCTTCCTGTTATTCGAAAGCTGGGTAGTGGCATTTTCAATAAGAATTGTGTTTTCTAATGATTCGACTGGTTTATAGATTTTATTACTCATTTCTTCATTCAAAAGAAATCCCAAATAATCAGAGGCATTTTGAACATTACTTTTGGCATATTGCCATTGATTTTTAATTTCATTGACACGAAGTTGCACCGAAAGCAGGTCTGTTTTTTGGAGAATTCCCTGCTCGTAATAATTTTTAATCAGTTTCATGTTGGCATCGGCTGTAGCAGAGGCTTTTTCTAAAACACTCACGGCTTTATAAGCCAGTTGCAGTTCCATAAAGGCTTTGTTGAGTTCGAGTTCCAGGTATTCTTTGCTTCGTTCCGTTTGCAAAGCAAAAGCATCCATTTTGGCTTTGGCAGCCTGACGTCCGTAGAATCCGTCCATATTGATTAAGGGCTGTAGCACCTCAATTTTAGTGGCAAAATTTTGCGTTTTCACAGGATTGTTCAATAAAGCTAGATTAAAATCGGAAGCCGTCAGGATTTCCTGATTCAGTTTAGACCCAAAAGCCATCAACGGATTGGTTGTTGAAATTGCAGTATGAGATGCTGTAATATTGGGTAAGAATAATGAATTGGACTGGCGGTAATCAGCCTGAGCCGATTTATAATCCTGTTGGGCCATTTTAATTTGCCTATTTTTTTCGGATGCCTTTTGCCAAATTTCTTTTTTAGAAATCGATAAAGTATCCTGACCAAAGCCAAGGATGGGAAGAGAAAGTGTTCCCAATAGCAGTATAAAATTTAGTTTCTTCATAATTTTTCTAGTTGATGAAGCAAAGGTAGACGGACATAAAAGCATGCACAGTAACATATGTCACACTCGCAGAATATTCTGAATTTTGATTTTTTTTTGAAGTATTTAGATGTTTTCTAGGGTTAAGATTGTGATGGATTTTTCTCATTTTAGAGAAGACGTAAAAGGACTAAGACCCCAAAGAACCAAGGATTGTTTAAAAAGCTTCTTATATTTGCCTAAAAAATATATAATATGGATTTTATTTTTCAAACATGGGCATGGTATGTCTCTGGTTTTTTGATTGGCATGATTATGCTATCATTGATTTATTTTGGTAAGACCTTCGGGATGTCCTCTAATTTGCGATCGCTATGTTCTATGGCGGGATTAGGGAAAAGAGTAGGCTTTTTTAATTTTGATTGGAAAGCACAACGCTGGAATTTGGTAGTGGTTTTGGGAGCGATGTTAGGCGGTTTTGTAGCAGTTCATTTCATGGCAGATGCTTCAAATGTTAGCATTAACCCTAAGACAATAGAGCAACTAGCGCAGTTGGGAATTGATGCGCCAAATGGTAAATTAATGCCGGATGCCCTTTTTGGAAGTCAGATTTTTGAGTCGCCAAAACATATTATTCTTTTACTTATTGGAGGGATTTTAATTGGTTTTGGTTCTCGTTATGCTGGTGGCTGTACTTCGGGTCATGCTATTTCAGGCTTGAGTAATCTGCAAATTCCTTCTTTGAAAGCCGTAATTGGGTTTTTTATCGGAGGGTTGATTATGGCTCATTTTTTATTACCCTTAATTTTTTAGAACATGAAAGTATTAAAATATTTGCTAGTTGGTTTTGTTTTCGGAATTGTACTTACAAAATCTGAAGCTGTTTCTTGGTATCGAATTTATGAAATGTTCCGATTTCAGTCCTTCCATATGTATGGAATCATTATGGTTGCCATCCTTACGGGAGTTATTGGAATACAAATCATAAAAAGAAAAAATATAAAAGATATCGATGGTGCTCCTATTGAGATTCAGGATAAAGAAAAAGGATCTGCTCGTTATTGGGTAGGCGGTTTGTTTTTTGGATTAGGATGGGCACTTGTTGGATCTTGTCCGGGACCAATTTTTATATTGCTGGGTGCCGGTTTTTGGAGTGTAGGCATAGTGCTTTTGGGCGCTTTACTAGGAACCTTTATTTATGGCGCGTTTAAAAACAAATTGCCACATTAAATAAAAATTAAGTTGAAATCATAAATAGCATTTTCTGTAAAGAAGATGCTATTTTTTTTGATTTAATTTTAAAATACCTTTTACAATTAAAAATTGTGCTGTGAGATAAGTAACCATAATCAGGAACGAACTCATAGCAATGGGCTCATGGAACTTATCAAAAGCCAGTATGCTATCAGAACTTACAAAAATAATCGCACCCAGTAAAACGTAGCTATTTGCGGGTTCTTTCCAGCTTAGAAAACCTTTGAAGGCAAACAACAACATTGTAGAAAGCACTATAGCATAAACCAAAACGGGAAGCTGTAAATCTCCCAGACTTGGTAATAAAATGGTGAGCATCACAAACAAATAAGCAATGATTACCGTTACGCCAATCCAATAAACGGCTTTGTTTTTTTTGTTTCTGTCTTTTAATTGTTTGTTAAAAAGAAGTATGTAAACAAGGTGTGAAATCAAGAATGCGATTAATCCTGATATAAAAAACAACTCACCACGCTCTGCAAAAAGTAAAATGATATCTCCAATCCAAGAAAAAGTCAATGCCGTTAGTAAGAATTTTTTAGAAGGAAAGTCATGGTGAAAATAGACTCCAAATAATAAAAACGGAAGTAAAAACGGTTTTAAAAACCAGGCAACATCTTCCATTCCTAGGAGAATAATAAGAAGGTAAATGAGACAAAAACCGATATAACTGAGCAATAAAGTATTCGTTTTCATAGACACGAAATTGATGATTTTGTAGAAAGGATTTTAGGAATTGACAAGAATTTCTTTTTTGGTTTTGAATTCGAAAGCAGTAAAATAAACAGTCACTAACAATGATATAAAAAGATAACTGGCAATAATGTAATTGATTATTGGAAGTTGAGCGTTGAGCTCAAACCAATTCCCAAAATAGAAAATAATGCCCATTCCCAAAAAGAATCGGATTGTTTCCCAAAAAATTGAAGAATTTCGTTTATCCATTAATTCAGAATAACTGTAAATGGTGACGAATATAAACAAACCGTAAATGAATACGTTAGGTAAACCAATCACTGCAATATTATCGAATAAAAAAGTAACAAATAATAAGGTGATCAAAACTTGGGCAACTGACCAGTAGATTAATTTTGAGGAACTTTCGGTACCATATTTGTCAAAATTATAGACATCTGTAATCTTATTTACAGGATATCTTTCTTCAAAATTTTCTGGACGCCAGCCTGTTGGTTTAAACCAAATAGTGAATTTATCCTTCCAGTTTTCGGCGCGCCAAGCGTCTGAAATTAATAACCCTAAATGCTGAAAGTTGATTCGGATAGGATTCCAAGTTTGGGCGGGTCTGGTAATTCCAAAAACGGGAGGTGCTGTTTCTAATTCTTCCTGAAAAGTGCCAAACCATTTGTCCCAAAAGATAAATATCTGGGAATGATTTTTGTCAATGTATTCCGGGTTGATGGCGTGATGGACTCTATGATGCGATGGAGTGACCAAAATATGCTCCAGAAACCCCATTTTTTTGATGTGTCTGGTATGATACCAAAACTGCAAAAACAATTGAATAGGAAGTGTAATAGCAATAACTGTTGCCGGAACTCCAAGAATGGCGGCAGGAATAAGCAAGAAAGTGAACAGATTGACAAAACTGGAAACCGTCTGTCTCAAAGCACAGGCGAGATTAAACTCCTCGCTGCTGTGATGTATGGCGTGTTTGTTCCAGAAAAAATTAATTTGGTGCGCCCATCGATGAGTCCAATAGCCATAAAAATCAATGATGACAAAAGCGACCAAATAGGTAAGGATATTACTTTCTATATGAAAAACAGCCATTTTAGAAACCATCCATTCATAGGAAATAAAAGTAAGACTAAGTCCTAAAACATCTTTTACGGCATTGGTGATTCCGGAGCTGATACTGGAAACACTGTCCATTAATGGCACATTATCTTCTTTAGTGTAGATTCCGTATGCTTTTTCTATCAGTATCAACAATAGAAAAATGGGCATAGCAATAATTAGTATTTTACCGTATTCTTCCATAAAAAAACATTCTATTTCATTCAAATATAGAATAAAATAGAATGTTTTGTGAATTATTGATAATAAAAAATAATTTGTAAAAAACGGTTCTGTAACAATTAAATGATTTCAGCACTCAAGCCCGCCTCTAATAATTGGGTGCATTGTGGCTTTAATTTGTCAAAAGGACCTGTTTTTACAGTGCATTTTCCATTGTAATGTACAATTAAAGAACATTGCTCTGCTTGTTCCGGTGTATGGTCACATACACGCATTAAGGTGTCAATTACGTGATCAAAAGTATTGACATCATCGTTATAAACTATGATTTCATTATTTATAGATGTTGCCTCTTTGACACTGATTTTCTCTCTTGTTTTTACTTTAGTGCTCATTTTTAAATAATTTTGTGGTTAAATAAAAATTCAGTTGACTTGTCGTTTTTTAAAAATACAAAACTCCAATTTTTGTATTGCTTCAAAAGGGGATTTATGATCTTCATTAATGCATTTAATTTTTCGAAAGTAATATAAATAGACAAAGATGAATTTACTGTTGATTTTCAGTAATTTAGTAAGGTTTTGCTAATTTACGAATTTTAAAGAGACCCAATTGTTTCTTTCAAATTTTTTAACATAAGTTAAACCTTTTTCAGTACAGGAAGCCTCTATAAAAGGAATGTCTTCTACGTAAAAACCGCTTAGAAGCAGAGTCCCTTTTGGATTCAAACAATCAACATAACTTTGCATGTCATTCAACAATATGTTTCTGTTGATGTTGGCGATAATCAAATCGTATTTTTTGCCTTGCAGTAATGAAGCTTCACCTTCATAAACGGTGATGTGCTTGCAGTTATTACGTTCGGCATTTTCGATGGAATTCAAATAGCACCAATTGTCAATATCAATCGCATCAATGGGTTGTGCGCCTTTCATTTCGGCAAGAATAGCCAATATTGCCGTTCCGCAACCCATGTCCAATGTTTTCATTCCGCGAACATCTATTTCCAATAAATGCTGAATCATCATGTGGGTGGTCTCGTGATGACCGGTGCCAAAACTCATTTTGGGTTCGATTACAATATCAAATTCGGCATCGGTTTTAGGGTGAAAAGGAGCGCGAACATGGCAGTTTCCTTCCACATCAATAGGTTCAAAATTCTTCTCCCATTCCTCATTCCAGTTGACCTGATCGATTTCTTCGAAAGTATAATCAATTTTAAATTCTTCCGATTTCAAAATTTGGATATCCTCCAAAATGGTTTCATTCCATAAATCTTTTTGAACAAAGGCCGAAATTCCAGTTTCAGTTTCAGTAAAACTTTCAAAAGCAGTTTCGCCTAATTCAGCTATTAATATCTCTGAACCCAGTTCTTTTGGTTCTATGTTGAAATGATAACCAATATAAATATTTGACATGTTTATTTTTTTTGCAAAGGTAGTATTTCTCTTTTATGGAATATGATAAAAATAAAAAAAGCGGTAAATACTATTTTACCGCTTTTTTATATATTTATTCGGATTGTTAGATTGCATTGACAATAGCGGCAAAATCATCTGCTTTTAGGGCAGCACCACCAATAAGACCACCGTCTACATCAGCTTTAGAGAAAATTTCTTTGGCATTTTCCGGTTTTACGCTTCCACCATAAAGGATTGATACTTCTTCAGCTACTTCCTTACCATAGTTTTTGCGTACAATTTCTCTGATGAATTCATGCATTTCCTGCGCTTGTTCAGGAGAAGCCGTTTCTCCGGTTCCAATTGCCCAAACCGGTTCGTAAGCCAAAACAATATTCCCCCAGTCAGATTCTTTAGTATGAAATAGGCCGTCTTTTAATTGGTTTTCTACCACATTAAAATGATTGGCAGATTGACGGTCTTTCAATTCTTCTCCAAAACAGAAAATAACTGTCATGTCATGTTCTAAAGCAGTATCTACTTTACTGGCAATTAAAGCATCCGTTTCATTGAAAATAGCTCTGCGTTCTGAATGTCCAAGGATTACAGTGTTTACACCAACATTTTGTAACATGTCAGCCGAAATTTCACCAGTATAAGCACCTGCTTCTGCTTGATGCATATTTTGGGCAGCAACGTTTATGTTTGTGAATTCTAAGTGCGCTACCGCTGAAGCCAAATTAACGAAAGTAGGAGCTACGATTACTTCTGTCTCTGTATCCGTAGGTATTTTTGCAATCAATTCATTCAATAAATCTTCTGTTTGTTCCGCATTTTTATGCATTTTCCAGTTTCCTGCTACTATCTTTTTTCTCATTTTCAGTTCGGTTATATTTAGAAATTCTTTTTAGTTCTTTATTTTAATTCAGTTAGGATTTGATTGATTTTGTCAAAATCAGTTTCAATGGCGCGGTAAAGCACAATTTTACCTTTTTTGTCCACGATAATATATCTTGGAATCCAATCCACGTCCAATGCTTTGGCAAATTTGCCTTTCATTTGGTCGTTTGCCATGAAATGATCTCCTTTAATCTCGTGTTTCTCGATTCCGGCTTTCCATTTATCGGCTGTTTTATCCATAGAAATGAACAAATAAGCAACATCAGGATTATTAGCTTGTAATTCCTTTACTTTTGGCATTGCTTTTACACAATCACCGCACCAGGAAGCCCAAATTTCTATTACCAAGGTTTTTCCTTTGTATTTTTTTAAAATATCTTTAAATGCTACTTGGCCATTATCAAGGGCTAATAATTTTTCGGACAATGCTTCTTTAGAAAAAGCAGTTTTTTGTGCATTAGAATTGGAACAAGAAAATGTTGTCAAAACGACCAGTAAAGCGATTATTTTTTTCATTTTTAGTATAATTTCAGTAAAGTTAAACAAACAAATGGAATGAGATAAAGGTATTATGAATTTTTGAAGGCAGAATTGGAAAATCAAAAAAATGATAACGTTATAGTTAATAAATTAAACAGAGCGTTTTGATTTAAGAAGTATTATTTTCCTTTTGGGATTCAAAAGGGTTTAAATAAAAGAGGTTTGTCTTTCTTTTTTTGTCTAAATAAAAAAAGGTTTCAAGTGTCAAAATAGTTGAAACTTGAAACCTTTTCTGTTTTTACAATTTCAAATCTTTGATGTCGTTGTAATGCACTTTTTGTTTTACGGTTCCTTTTTCAAGAATGACGATACTAGGATTAGATCTTTCAATTGTTTTCAAGGTAATGGCGTCACAGGTGTAGAAATCAAATGTAAGGCCGTATTTTTTCTTAGTCTTAGCAATTTCTTCTTCGGTTGAGTTAGTCATACCAATTACTTTGTATCCTTTAGTTTGGGCTTCTTGATGTAGTTTTTCCAATTTTAGCATACCGTCTTCTTCAGAAATATTCAAGTCATAGGCGACTGCTATCATCAATTTTGGTTCCAATAGTAATTCGTCTTTATAATCAATGCCGTCCTTCATCATAGTGAAATCATGAATAGGAGGGACATAACCTTCGGTAATCACTTTGTCTTTTCGGTCTACAAAGGTGGCGCCTTCAGGAATATTCATCAAATCTTTTTCAGAAAATTCTTTGTTTACCCCATTAACATTGTAAATAAAAAGCATTTCTACGACCGATTTTGGAGCTCCTTCAGGAATTTCCATTCCTTTTTGGATATTTGATCCCACTTTATAAGGTCTGAAATCAATTAGAGGCAAATGATTAAGAACCCAAACGGCCATAAACATGCATAAAATGATGGTTACGTAAGCGATTAGATTTTGTATCTTATTTTCAAATAATGGTTTTACTAATTTTTGATTTAAAAATAAAATAAGGATAAAGAACAATAGGATAATATCCTTAGTGAAGGATTGCCAAGGCGTCAGTTTTAAAGCATCACCAAAACAACCACAGTCTTTTACCACATCAAAATAAGCGGAATAAAAAGTTAAAAACGTAAATAAGACAATTAGAATCAATAAGCTCCAAATCGTAACTTTAGATTTGTAGCCAATCAATAACATAACTCCTAAAACCACTTCCAGAATCACTAAAAACAAGGCTAAAGCCAAAGAGAAAGGCACTAAAAAAGGGATGTTAAAAACGGGCTCACTAAAATATTCGGCCAGTTTATAAGAAAATCCTACAGGATCATTCAGTTTGATCAATCCCGAAATGATAAATAGTAGTCCAACGAAAAGTCTAGAGAATTGCGTAATGATATTTTTCATATTTTATATAAATGTTTATTTATTAAATCCCATTAATATTAATGCAAAAATGGAGTAATTAATCATGTCTTGGTAATTGGCATCAATTCCTTCAGAAACGATTGTTTTTCCCTTATTGTCTTCTATTTGTTTGACGCGAAGAAGTTTTTGTAAAATCAAATCAGTTAGTGAACTCACGCGCATTTCGCGCCAAGCTTCGCCATAATCATGGTTTTTGGCTTCCATTAATTCTTTGGTTAGCTTTATTTTAGCATCATACAATTCAGTTGCTTTTTCGACGTTTAAATCCGGTTGGTCCGCTACGCCAAGTTCTAATTGAATCAGCGCCATAATGGAATAGTTGATGATTCCGATGAATTCGCCCGTTTCGTCTTCGTCAACTTTTCTGATTTCATTTTCTTGAAGGCTCCTGATTCTTTGCGCTTTTATGAAAATTTGATCTGTTAAAGAAGGCAATCGTAATATGCGCCAAGCACTGCCATAATCTTTCATTTTATTGATAAAAAGGGAACGACAAGTCGCTATTACATTATCGTATTCTTGAGAAGTATTATTCATTATTGATGTATATTTGTCTAAAATTTCTTCAAAAATAGCATATTTTTTCTGGAAAGGAAATCTAAGCCGAAAGATTGTTGGATATAGCCGTTTTAGCTCTTAGAAAGAATACTAAGAGCTAAGTGATCAAAAATGGATAAATGACTGAAAACAAAAAAACAATGACAATTAACTGCAAAGGACAATTAATCGATTTATCAATTCCCAAGATTATGGGGATTTTAAATGTGACGCCCAATTCTTTTTTTGATGGCGGAAAATATAATGCAGAGAGTGAAATCCTATCTAAGGCAGAGAAAATAATAGCAGAAGGTGCCACTTTTATTGATATAGGAGCCTATTCCAGTAAACCCAGTGCAGAGTTCGTTTCGGAGCAAGAAGAGCTGGACCGAATCATTCCTGCGGTTCAATTGATCTTGAAACATTTTCCTGAAGCCTTACTTTCTATCGATACTTTTAGAGCCGAAGTAGCCAATGCCTGTATCGATAACGGAGCGGCAATTATCAACGATATTGCAGCTGGCGAGCTTGACGATAAAATGTTTGAAGTCATTGCTAAACACAATGTTCCTTACATTATGATGCACATGCGCGGTACTCCACAAACCATGCAAAGTAAGACGAATTATGAGGACATTATCAAGGAGATGCTTTTTTATTTTTCGGAGAAAATCAATAAAGCCAGAAGTTTTGGAATAAATGATTTAATTATTGATCCCGGTTTTGGTTTTGCCAAAACAATAAAGCAAAATTATGAAGTAATGCGAAAAATGGAATTATTTCAGATGTTAGATTTGCCTTTGTTGGTTGGAATATCAAGAAAATCGATGATCTATAAAACGCTAAATTCCAGCCCGGAAGAAGCTTTGAACGGAACTACTTTTTTGAATACAATTGCTTTGACTAAAGGCGCATCAATTCTTAGGGTTCACGATGTGAAAGAAGCGGTAGAATGTGTTCAATTGTGGAATAAAATGAATGTGTAAAATGAAATATTTAAGTGTAGCGATTGTTTTTTTATTGTTTTCCTGTGGAAACAAAGAAGATATTTTATTGCCAAAATCCAATAAAACTGTTGTGAGCGATGTCTTGGATCATTCGCCAATCTATGTTTTTTTTAGAACAAAAGGCAAGGATACTTTGGCCGAAGTCAACCGAAAAAACAGCATTATCACGACCAATTGGATTTTTAATATTGACAAACGTTTGCCGTTGCGAATCGTAATCCCCGAAGTCATGAAATTGCAAGAGAAAAAGCGCGAAGAAAAAGCCCATAAAAACGAAAAGGCCGAAAATTATTATGCTTATGCTGATTCTATTGGAAAAAACATGGCTTTTATTCCTTTTACAAAAGTGTATTATAAAATGGATAAACCTTTAAATGAAGGTTTAATTTTTTATTTCAAAAAAGGAACTGATTTGGTCTTAGTTAATGATGACAAAATAAAAAAGAGTGAGATCTTGAATTATGTGAATAGTTTTAATTTTGAAAATAATCCTAAAATTGTTTTAGTTTTTGATAAAAATATGAGCTTTGAAGACTATTTGCTAACTAAGATTTCGATAGCAGAATTAGATACTTTTAAGAAAGAAGTACCTCAAGAATTCATCTTCTAAACGAATCAACAAATACACCCTTTTTATTGATGGTGATACGGTTCATTTCTTAAAATGGTAAAACCGCGATACAATTGTTCGATAAAAAACAATCGCACCATTTGGTGGGAAAAAGTCATTAAGGAAAGCGAAATTTTGCCTTGCGCTTTGGCATAGACCGTATCCGAAAAACCATAAGGTCCACCAATGACAAATACCAAAGTTTTGATTCCTGAATTCATCTTCTTTTGTAATTCTTCCGAAAAACCCATACTAGAGAAGTTTTTCCCATTTTCATCCAATAAAATCAATTGGTCAGTAGGCGCTATTTTTGCCAAAATTAATTCGCCTTCTTTTTCTTTTTGTTGCGTTTCAGATAAGTTTTTTACATTCTTAATGTCAGGAATAATTTCCAAATCAAATTTGATATAAAAAGACAAACGCTTGGTGTAATCGTCTATTAACGATTGTAAGGCTTTATTGTCGGTTTTGCCAATGGCGATGAGTTTGATGTTCATTGAGGATTATTTTAAAGGGAAATTGGCCTCAAAAGTTTTAAAGCGATTATCTAAGTCTTTTAGTAATTTTTTCTTAACAGATTTGTCTTTGATAAAGCTGTAATTGATACTATTGTAAACATAATTCTTGATATCGGCATAAGTAACATCTTTGTATCTCTTGGCTAATAAAACATATTGCTCAGTCATATTAGTTCTTAATATTCCGGCATCATCCGTACTGATGACGATAGGAACATTAAAAGCTCTGTATAAAGAGATCGGATGGCGGTTTTCTTTGACTTTTAAAATGAACTCATTGCTGACCAAATTGATTTCAACTGGGATATCATTCTTAGCCATATAACGCAATAATTCATAAGATTTATTCTCATAAGCAATATCAACTCCATGACCAATACGATTGGATCCGGCAGTATGAACCGCTTCGTGAATGTGCCAAGTTAAATCTTCGGGTTGAACCAATCCTAAGGTTAGCTCACCCGCATGCATGGTGTATTTTACGTTTGGAAAACGCCCGTTACAATATTTGAACATTACCATGTGCAACCAATAATCTTTCATCGAAGTTTCGCCATCTTCCGGAGACACGATGTTGACTCCAGCCATAAGCGGACTGCTATCGGCTGATATAAAGGTGATTACTAAATTTTTAAATAAATCTACCGGTTCCATAAATCGCAACACAAAATTTTGATAACGCATCGTAAAAAGAGCATCATCAATCTTTAGTTCTTGGTGCATTTTGCTAACAAAATTGACATTAAAATCTTCGGCGTATTTTGCTGCTTCTCTTTTTAATAAAGTGGCGTAAAGAGAATCAAGAAGCACTTTGATTCCGTTTTCATCTTTTTTAGCAGCTAATTCTCTTAATTTTACATTGAAGTCAGATAAATCAGTAGTGTTAATGTCGGAAGGAATTGTCGATAATTGGGTTTCAATATAACTCACATTTTCAGAAATAGCCCTGTTTTTTAATTCCAATAAACCTTCGCCAAAATGTCCTTCAATGGCTGGGCTAAATTTGCCAAAAGATTCAAAAAACAATTTATCTGACGGATAACTCACATGGTTGTAATCCTTCACGGACCATTTTTCCATTATTTGCTGTTTGTAAAAATCAAGTTGACCTTTATTTCGCAGGCTGGAAAAAAGCTCCCAGTTTCCTTTGGCGGGTTTCTCTTTAAGCACTTCCATGGTTGTGGTATTCAGGTAAAAATCGTCATTTATGGCATCTTCCAAGATGGGTTCTGCATAAATGGAACCGCTAAAATGATGGTGTAAGTCGCCACCTTTTGGCATTTGCGAAAAGAAAGCCGTTAAAGCAGCTTCATTATCTCTAATTTTTTCCAAATAAAGGCTAGGGGATTGCGAGTAACTCAGATTCAGAATTGCTGAGAAAAGAAGCGTATAAATTAGTTTCATATGTAGCTATTTATTATTTTTTAAAGGTCATATGTAATTCGCATAACTGCTATTGGTGTTTGCATCCAATCTTCGTTATGCTCATTTCATAATAGTTTTTTTTGTGCAAAAGATATTCTTAAAGCGGTTTTGCGCTTTAAATTCAGGATTGTAGTTTTAGGAAATACAATCTGAATAGATCATTCAAATGTTAATATTTGAATAAAATTTGGAAGCAAATGTAATTGAAAATACGGACTAAAAAAAATCTTGGTTTGGGATTAAAAAAAAGCAAGCCCGTTTAAACGAGCTTGCTTTAAAGTTAAAAGAACAGCTTATTGAGAGCTCTTTTTTAATGTTATTGAATTTGAATCAATTTTTTGGATTGCCCAGTAAATTAATTCTCGATGATAACTAAATCATCAATTACTAAATCAGTTTGATTTCCATTGATTTTTTCGATTCCAAACCAAGAATTTCCACTCTCAGATCCCAAGAAGGTAAAAGAGGTTTTGGTTGTTGTATTTGCAGCAGGAATGGCAATTGTAATTTTGGTACTGTTTCCGTCTCCCATCACTAATGCATAATCAGCTCCCGATGCTTGGTAATTGAAAGTCACACTATAGGTTTTGCCAGCTTTGAATCGAATGGTTTGCGGAATAGTTTGAAGTAAAAGTCCCGCTTCTTCTCCATGCGCTTTTAGCGACCAGTTACCGTTGATTACGTCATCAATTGGTTTTTCATTCCATCCTTTTTGAGTATAAGGAGCGTGTAGTTCGGCTAAATGGGTTCTCGGGTCATTTACACCTCCGGCAGCTCCTTTGATAAAAGGATATAGTCCGTCAGGAATATTTTCGAAGTTTTCTTCAAAAAACACATTCGAAGGTTTTGCTGTCAGTTTTATTGCGGCCACTCGCACATCATCAAAAAGAACTTGCGCAGTACCTGCTTCGGCACGAAGGAATAAATTTGCCGTGGTTTGCCCTTGAGGAACTTTAAAAAATACATACATACGTTGCATGTTGGTATCGTGTTTCGAATCGGCAGAAATATAGTTTTTCCACAATGAGTTGTTGGCATAGTTGCTCACTTCTTGTCCTCCGTAATTGTTAACGCCTAAATAAGCTCTTCTGTCAGAACTAGTTGAAACATATACTGAAGCATAATAACTACCAGCTGTTAATCCGGTAAGCGTTTGACTTACTGTAACAGGAGTTGTTCCGCTAATTTCAAGTTCATACTGTCCGATTTTATTGCGAACTACGCTAGCTCCGTTGCCTTCAACTTTCCAGTTTTTTAAATTACCGCTGTTGAAACCGGGATCTTTTATAAAAGTTCCTTCTCCAAAATCAGCAACAATCTTTGAATCGCTTTTCTTTTTGTCTAAAACATAAGGCGTTTTTGGATCGGCCTGCAAAACAACTTGACCGTTTTTTACCTCAATTTGTTGTACAAATTCTCTTCCTTGATCCGTCAATTTATACAATTGAACCGTTTTTAAATTTGCCCAACTTTTTGGCAATTCCCATGTAGATGTACCTCCGGTTTGATTCCAATGATACAATTTTTCTTCGGTATAAGGATTCCAAGGCAAAAGGTAGCTGTTGTCATTTAGTATCGTTCTGCCATCTTTGGTAATGGTTCTTTTACCTGAAACGAGACTTACGGTTACCTTTTTTTCAAGAGAAATAGTATTTTCTTCCCATTTAAGGATTGGGAAATGCTGTAGGTATTTTGTTGCCAAGTCTGTGCCGAAAGTCATTTCGATGGTATTATCGATATTGTTTCTTCCTTGCCATCCTTCAAAATCATCCATTTCTGCTCCGCCTAACAGCGGATGTCTGGCAATCCAGGTGTCTTTTTGGTGGTTGCGAATGAATCGAACAATTTGACTGTTGAATCCTTTGATGTCTTTTCCTCCATAATTGTAATCAACGGCCCAGTGGTTCCAAACCGCATCATATTCGTGATCATTAGGAAATTCAGTCGTCAATGTTAATCCCAAAGAATGGATTTCACGACCTAATTTTCGGCTGTCCCAACTTCCTTTGGCATACCAAACATCGCAATAAATAAATGCCAATGAAGGAACTTGATCCTTTAGGGATTTAAGTCTCATCATTCTATTATTTGTACTGGCATCGTAACGCTTATTGATATAGTAGGAAGGATCAAGCCAATCCCAACCTTTCTTGGTTTTGTCAACCAAAGAATCGTCAAAAGCGGCAGCTTCTGGATAAGATTCTGTCGCGTTGATATGCACGCCCATGAAAGCATTGTATTTTTTGGCTTGCTTTAAAAGCATCTCCATGTCTTTGGCTCCGCCCTGTCTTTTTCCGATGTCTCCGTAATCAGGATGTTTAGAGTCATGTCCTTCGGATCCGTATCCTTTTAGGATTACATATTGACCCAAACCATCTGTATTAAGGTAAATTCTTTTGGTTTCGTCCAATGTTTTGGTAAATGGATTGGTTGCCTGACTACCAAAATTCATTGGGATGCGTTGCACCACTAAATCCTTTACTTTATCGCTGCCCAATGGGTTGTTCATGATGCTTCTAAAGGGGATTGCGCCATCTTGCCAGTCTACTTTATTGTCTCCGTTTGCATCATTGGTGATAACAATTTTAGCCGCCGGAAGCGGGTCAGTAGTTTTCATTCCTTTGGCACGGTAAATCCAAGAACCGCTCCATATTCCTGTACGGGCATAGTCTGCTTTTGCAACCGTTTGTTTCTGAACTCTAGTGTCGTCATTTTTTTCCGTAACGGAATTACTCCATATACTTGCTGCTAATTGAGCTGTATTGACAATGCCATACAAATAATTTTTTGCGATGCTATCTTTCGCCATTGTGGCTTTAAGCGGTAAAAATTCGTCTCCAGTTCCTTTTACGGCAGTAAACATTTTTGCTCCGGCAAAAGAAGCCTCCGGTTGTGAACTTCTCACAGAAACCAAATTATGGTTTGGAATTTCAAAAGTGCTCACTTTGAAAGTTCCATTTTCGGCGATTTGAGTTACATTAAATTCAACAATATTCGATACTACTTTGATTTGGACTTTTACCGAAACTTTGATTTCAGCAATGTCTAATACGTAGTTTGCAGTGTTTTTCGCTATCGAAAATGTCGTTTTGGGCTTGTAAAGTGTACCGTTAATCAATACTTGCGATAACTGATCTTCTTGTCCATAAAGCACATTTCCGTTAGCAATCCAATTGTATTGAATGATTCTTGGAAAAGAAGAATCCAGTGTTACTTTAATAGTTTTTGACGCTATTATTGGATCTGTATTGGTTTTGTCAGAGCCCTCTTTGTTTGTCATAGCATGAGTTTGCAAAGAAAGTAATTGCAAAGTCAAAATTAAAAAAGCATTGCGAAAGAGTAATTTCATTTTAAAATAATTGATTTATGGTTGTTTATGAATTTTTGGATTTGCTTTATATTTTCAGTTTGATATTTGTGAATATGAAAAGTCGAAAATAGAATATATTTTCTAAACAACAGAACAGTGCCTACCAGTTTGTGTTTGCCAAGAAATTTAAACTATCAGAATCAAGACAAAATCACTATTTCCCAAATCAACATCGAAACAAATTTTCAATTCCACAAAATATGTCCTACTTTAGCACTATATAAATTTCCTATAAAATGATTAGTGAAGCACAATTTAAAAACGAGTTAGAGATACTAATTGCAAATGCCATCAGAGAAGATGTGGGTGATGGCGATCATAGCTCATTGGCTTGTATACCGGCTTCGGCACAAGGAAAAGCAAAACTTTTGGTTAAAGACGAAGGGATTATTGCCGGTGTTGAATTTGCCAAAATGATATTTAATTATGTAGATCCAAATTTAGTGATAGAAACTTTTATAGCTGATGGAACTCCGGTGAAATACGGAGATATAGTGTTTCATGTGTCGGGAAGTTCTCAGTCCATTCTCAAAGCAGAGCGTATGGTTTTGAACTCTATGCAGCGCATGTCAGCCATTGCTACAAAAACGGATAGTTATGTGCAATTGCTTGAGGGAACAAATACTAAAATTTTAGATACCCGTAAAACAACCCCTGGTTTTCGTGTTGCCGAGAAATGGGCCGTGAAACTGGGCGGAGGAGAAAACCACCGTTTTGCCTTGTATGATATGGTGATGCTCAAAGACAATCATATCGATTTTGCGGGCGGAATCGCTTTGGCCATAGCTAAAACTAAAACCTATTTAAAGGAAACCAATCGAGATTTGAAAATCATCGTGGAGGCCAGAAACATGGACGAAGTAAAAGAAATTGTTGCTTGTGGAGGTGTTTACAGAATCCTGTTGGATAATTTCGATTATGAAATGACCAAAGAAGCCGTAGCTTTTATTGGTGACAAATCCTTGACGGAATCCTCGGGAAACATCAACGAAGAAACCATACGCGGCTATGCAGAATGTGGTGTGAATTATATTTCATCGGGTGCTTTGACACATTCTATATATAATATGGATTTGAGTTTGAAAGCAATTTAGTCTACAACGGTACTATTTATGAGCCAAGAGATAGAGGAAAGAATAGAGAAAATCCCAATATTGCGTAGTTTGGTCCGTTTTCTAAAAAGGGTAAAATTAAGCTGGTTAGAGGGTTTGTCTCTTTATGATTTATTGGAATTATACGTCATTGGTATTGCCGAGGGCGCTTTGTCTAACCGTGCAGGTGCGATTGCTTTTAGTTTTTTTATGGCTTTGTTTCCTTTTGCGCTTTTTATTTTGAATCTCATTCCTTATATTCCTATTGAAGGTTTTCAAGATGATTTTTTAAAATTTGTTTCCGATGGAGTGCCGCCTAATACTTATTATGCTATTGAGAATATTATCAATGATATTCTGCATAACAGTCATTCCGGTTTGTTGTCATCCGGTTTTTTGCTGTCTATTTTTTTGATGGCTAACGGATTGAACTCTATTTTGGGAGGTTTTGAGACTTCGCGTCATGTCCTTGTGAAAAGAGGTTTTTTTCATCAATATTTTGTTGCAGTTGGCATGTCTCTAGTATTGTCTTTCTTACTGATTCTTACCGTGGCTATAATCGTTGTATTTGAGGTTTTTATCCAGAAATTAACTGCTCATGAGTTGCTCAGTGAACAAATTCCTTTGATTGTTTTGAGTCGTTATGGCTTTTTAATTTTGATGATTTTAATCACCACATCGGTTCTTTTTAAATTTGGAACCAAACACGATAAAAGTAGGTCTTTCATTTCAATAGGTTCGGTTTTTTCAACCATTTTCACCCTGATTATTTCCTATTTTTTTGGAATCTGGGTCATACGGTTTTCACAATACAACCAGCTTTACGGTTCCATTGGGACATTGTTGATTGTGATGTTCTATATCTGGATCAATTGTATGATTTTACTGCTGGGTTTTGAACTCAATGCCACTATAAACAACCTGAAAAGAAAAAAAATGAATATTTAATAAAACCGAAAAAGTTCTGTAAATTTTATAGTAGATTTGATAAAAATAAGTAGCTATTGTTGATGTAGACTGTGTCCATACAAAAAGAGTGGGATGTTGCTTACATCAGGGCTAAAAAAATAAAACCATGAAAAAAATCATTACAATTGTATTGTTGTTTGCTACAACGCTATTTTATGCGCAAAATAAAAGCGTTCTCGGAAAATGGAAAACCATTGATGACGAAACCGGTAAAGCCAAATCTATTGTAGAGATTTACGAAAAATCAGGCAAAATCTATGGTAAGGTGATTGAAGTTTTGGATATGGTTCATAAAGATGATCTTTGTAAAAATTGTTCTGGCGATGATGCTAATAAACCCATACTTGGAATTACGGTTATAAAAGGACTTTCTAAGGAGGGAGCTGAATACGGTGGAGGAAAGATTTTGGATCCTAAAAACGGCAAATTGTACAAGTGTTTTATTGCTCTTGAAGGGAATGATAAACTAAAAGTTAGAGGATACATTGGCTTTTCATTATTAGGAAGAACGCAATATTGGTACAGGGTAAAAAATTAGTCTCTTTTTTTAAAGTTTCAGGTTTAATAAACCGGAATTTTTTAAACCTAAAATATTTTTCTCCACAAATTACACAAAACTAGCACGAATTAATTTGTGAAAATCTGTGAAATTTGTGGCAAAATTTTAATTGTGCAGACTTTTAGTCTGCCTAACTAAATTTATGGATTTTCAGTCCATAGTGGTTTAGTTGAAAAACCTAAAATCTGCCGTCTAAAATGCATTTTGTCGAAGTAATTTTACCTCTTTCTCTTGCCAAAACATTTACGTATAGTATTTCGGAAACGGAGTACCATTACATCAAAAAAGGAATGCGCTTGGCTGTTCCCTTTGGGAAAAGTAAAATCTATACTGCTTTAGTGATAGAAGTTCACCAACGCAAACCTGTCTTATACGAAGCCAAAGAAATTCACCAAATTCTGGATGAAAGGCCAATAGTAACCGAGATCCAAATTGCCCACTGGCAATGGATTTCGTCTTATTATATGTGTGCTATCGGCGATGTGTATCGAGGTGCAATGCCCGGTGCGTTATTGTTGGAAAATGAAACTTTGATTTCTCAAAAACCTGATGTTTTTGTAGATGAAAGCCAGCTTTCAGATGATGAATATTTGATTTATCAGGCTTTGCAACTCCAGACTTCTCTGAAAGTTCAGGAGATTATTTCTATTTTAAACAAGAAAAATATTTTTCCGGTTATTCAAAAACTGATAGACAAAAATATATTGGTGCTTCAGGAGGAAATGCAAGAAACTTATAAGCCAAAACTGGTGCGATACGTTCGCTTGCATTCCAAATACCAATCGGATCAAGGATTAGTAGAATTATTAGAAACTCTTAAAGGTGCCAACAAGCAAAAGGAAATTGTGTTGTCTTATTTTCAATTAAGCGCCACTGATAAGACCCGAGGTGAAACCGAACGGAGTGTAGCTAAACCGATTACGGTAAAAAAATTGGTAGAAGCTGCTAATTCTTCCTCGGCGATTGTAAAAGCATTGATTGAAAAAGAAATTTTCGAAGAATATTTTATACAGCATGATCGAATAGATTTTTCAGGAAAAAAAGGAGAAAAACAACTGCTATTGAGTGAAGTACAACAAAACGCTTTTGTGGAGATTAAAAATAGTTTTGCCCAAAAAGAGGTTTGTCTTTTACATGGAGTGACTTCGAGTGGAAAAACCGAGATTTATATCAAGTTAATAGAAGAATATCTCGCTACGGGAAAACAAGTTTTGTATCTGTTGCCTGAAATTGCACTGACGACTCAATTAGTGGGGAGATTGAGTGCTTATTTTGGAAACAAAGTGGCTGTTTTTCATTCGAAATATAATAATAACGAACGAATTGAAGTTTGGAATCAAGTTTTACAAAATTCCGAAAAGGCGCAAATTGTCATAGGAGCGAGATCGGCTCTCTTTTTGCCGTTTTCTAATTTAGGATTCATAATTGTTGATGAAGAACACGAGCAGACATTTAAACAAGTAGATCCGGCGCCGCGCTATCATGCCCGAGATGCGGCTATAGTATTGGCTAATTTTTTTAGAGCAAAAGTTTTGTTGGGATCAGCAACGCCAAGCATAGAAACTTTTTTTAATGCTCAAAGTGGTAAGTATGGTTTGGTTGAAATCACCAAACGTTATGGTAACGTGATGATGCCTGATATCGAATTGGTTGATTTAAAAGACAAGTATTTCCGAAAAAAAATGACCGGACATTTTAGTGACACTTTAATTGATGGAATTGGTGCCGCTCTGTTATTAGGTGAACAGGTAATTTTGTTTCAAAATAGAAGAGGGTATTCACCTTTGTTAGAATGTATGCGATGTGGTCATGTTCCGCAATGCCAACAATGTGATGTGAGTTTGACGTATCACAAACATAAAAATCAGTTGCGTTGTCATTATTGTGGTTATTCGATTGCAAAACCTACGCATTGCCATAGTTGCTCGAGTATTGATTTGACTACTAAAGGTTTTGGAACGGAGCAAATCCAGCAAGAACTGCTGACGCTTTTTCCGGCGCATAAAATTGGGAGAATGGATCAGGATACCACACGCGGTAAATTTGGTTTTGAAAAAATAATAGACAGTTTTAAAAACAAGGAAGTCGATATTTTAGTAGGAACCCAAATGCTGGCCAAAGGACTTGATTTTGACAACGTAAGTTTAGTGGGTATCATGAATGCCGATAATATGCTGTTTCATCCTGACTTTAGGGCTTTTGAAAGAAGTTTTCAAATGATGACGCAAGTTTCGGGTCGTTCTGGACGTTCAGAAAAGCGCGGAAAAGTGATTATTCAAACCTATAATCCCAATCATAATACAATACAGCAGGTTACTAATAACGACTATTTAGCGATGTATAAAGAGCAGTTGTACGATAGGCAAATTTATAAATACCCGCCTTATTTTAGAATAATAAAGCTAACACTAAAACATCGTGAATTTGAAAAGTTAAAGGAAGGTGCTGCTTGGTTGTATCAGGTAATGAGTCAAAATTTGAATATACCGGTATTGGGTCCGGAGGAACCGGCAATCAATAGAATCAGGAATGAGTATATACGAACGATACTGATTAAAATTCCGCAAAGTTCTTCGGTGGCAAGCACAAAAAAAACTATTCAGAAAATGTTGAATAGTTTTGATGCTGTTCCTCAATACAGAGCTATTAAAGTAACTGTAAATGTCGATTTTTATTAAAAAGTAATTTTACCCATAGGAGAGTGCTTTTACTAGATCTTCTTTTTTGTTTCTGCTCAAAGGGATTTTTGTAATACCAATTTCTGCAAATTTACTATTGAAACGTTCTACTTTGTCAATGTTTATAATGTAGGACTTATGAACTCTTACAAACTTCTTTTTTGACAGATCGTTTTCAAATGATTTCATCGTAGAAAGAACCAGATTACTGTCATCTTCGGTAACTACTCTAACGTAATCTCCATAAGCTTCAATCCATTTTATTTTTGAAGTGAACACTTTTAGTTTTTTCAGATTACTTTTGATGAAAATATGTTCGCCTTCCTCTTCTCGATTGTCGTTTTTATACAAGTATTGGTCAACTGCTCTTCTAACCGAAGCATTGAATCGATCCAAAGCGATTGGTTTTTGAAGATAGTCTGTGGCGTCATAATCAAAAGCTTTTAGAGCATACTCGGCTTTAGAGGTCACAAAAATAATCTGGGGTTTGACTTTTAAACCATCCAAAAAATCAAAACCGCTGATAACGGGCATTTCTATATCTAAGAAAATCAAATCGACCGTATGAATAGACATACAACTTTTTGCTTCAATAGCATTAGAAAAATCACCTATTAGATGTAAGTTTGGATGATTATTAACTAACTTTGCAATGATCATCCTTTGAATGGAACTGTCATCTACAACAACACAATTTAGTTTCATAATTACTACATTTAAGGATTTGGTAAAGTAAATATAGGGTGTAATTTTAAAAAAAACTAATTTTCATCGGTTTTTTTTGTTATACAACGAATAAAGTGGGATTCTGCTTGCTGGTTCAGAAAAATTGCTTACTTTTGCAGCCAAAATAACAAATAAATACATATTTATGAATCATTATGAAACTGTTTTCATTTTAAATCCCGTTTTATCTGATGTTCAGGTGAAGGAAACAGTAAGCAAATTTGAAGATTTTCTTACTAGTAGAGGAGCAGAAATGGTATCGAAAGAGGATTGGGGTCTGAAAAAAATGGCTTACGAAATCCAAAACAAAAAATCTGGTTTTTACCATTTGTTCGAATTCAAAGTATCAGGCGAAGTTTTACTAGCTTTTGAAACTGAATTTAGACGTGACGAAAGAGTTATGCGTTTCTTAACTGTAAGTCTTGACAAACATGCTATCTCTTGGGCTGAAAGAAGAAGAGCAAAACTTAAATCTCAAAAAGCTTAATTATCATGGCAACATTACAACAATCTGCTTCAGGAAAAAAAGACGGAGATATCAGATATCTTACTCCTTTAAACATAGAAACTAACAAAACTAAAAAGTACTGTCGTTTCAAAAAATCTGGAATCAAATACATCGATTATAAAGATGCTGATTTCTTATTGAAATTTGTTAACGAACAAGGGAAGATTCTTCCTCGTCGTTTAACAGGTACTTCATTGAAATACCAAAGAAAAGTGTCTGTAGCTGTGAAAAGAGCGCGTCACTTAGCTTTAATGCCATACGTGGCCGATTTATTAAAATAATTAAAAATTAACAGTTGTTGGTTTTCTGAAATATGAAACCTAACTTCTCAAATAAAGGACAACAACATGGAATTGATTTTAAAACAAGACGTTCAAAATTTAGGTTTTAAAGACGATGTGGTAACTGTAAAAAATGGATACGGTCGTAATTATTTAATCCCACAAGGATTTGCTCATTTAGCAACTGCTTCTGCAAAGAAAGTATTGGCTGAAAACCTAAAACAAAGAGCGCACAAAGAAGCTAAAGTGGTTGCAGATGCAAAAGCATTGGCAGAAGCTTTGAAAGCTATCGAAATTAAAATTTCTGCAAAAGCAGGTGGTGAAAAATTATTCGGTTCAATCACGAATATTGACATCGCTGATGCTTTGGCAAAAGGTGGTCAAGTAATCGAAAGAAAATTCATTACTTCTGGAATCGTTAAGCGTACAGGAAAATATTCTGCAAGCGTAAGATTGCACAGAGATGTAATTGTTGAATTAGCTTACGAGATCGTTGCTGAATAATAATAATTTGTTCGCAAATTTTTAGTGATAAAAAAGGCTGTCTCCAAAAGACAGCCTTTTTCTATATAAAAAATAATATGAAATACACCAGATTAACAAAAGAGCAATTTGAGGAGTTAAATCAAGAATTTAGTACTTTTCTTGCTACTCAAGCGATTGATAAAGCAGAATGGGATAAAATAAAAGCGGAAAAACCAGAGGTTGCGGAGCAAGAATTGGATGTTTTTTCGGATTTAATTTGGGAAGGAGTTCTTACACGAGCGGAATATTTAGAGCATTTTTCTAAAAACCATATTTTTCTTTTTCAAAGCTTTGACACTCATGTTAATTCTATAGTTTTGAAATCCTTGGTTCCCGAGGTTGATTTTTTAACCAAAGAAGGTTTGCAATGGCTTAGTGATAATATGTTTACCGAAACTATCGAAATGAAAACAGGTAAAAAAATGTTTACCGAAGAGCGCAACAGCTCTATTTTTGCATTGATACAACAAGGCGCTTTTTTGAGTGACGGACAGTTATACAAACAAATAAATTCAATTATTGAATCTTAATTTGAATGTTTTTTCTTTTAAATTGGTTATTTTAGTACACGATTTTCAAATACTAAAGTAGCCAATTTTATTTTTATGGATATTCAAAAAACAATCCAAACACTAAGAGAAGAACTCAATCTTCACAATTACAATTATTACGTTTTGGATCATCCTGTTATATCAGATTATGAGTTTGATATAAAATTAAAACAACTTCAAGATCTAGAAAATAAGTACCCTGAATACTTTGATGAAAATTCGCCTACGCAAAGAGTGGGTGGGACAATAACAAAAAATTTTAAAACCATTCCGCATGAACATCGCATGTATTCTTTAGATAATTCTTATTCTAAAGAGGACTTAATCGATTGGGAAAAACGCATTCAAAAAGTTTTAGGAGATGTTCCACTAGAATATACCTGCGAATTAAAATACGATGGAGCCTCGATTAGCATAACTTATGAGAACGGAAAGTTAAAGCGCGCCGTTACTCGTGGTGATGGCTTTCAAGGTGATGATGTGACTAATAATATTAAAACCATAAAGTCGATTCCGTTACAGTTGAAAGGGAATTACCCCGACAAATTTGATGTTCGCGGCGAAATTATTTTGCCTTTTGCCGGTTTCGAAAAAATGAATCAGGAATTAATAGAGATTGGGGAGACTCCTTATTCAAATCCAAGGAATACGGCTTCTGGAAGTTTGAAGCTTCAAGATAGTGCTGAAGTGGCCAAAAGACCGCTAGATTGTCTGTTGTATTTTTTGATTGGAAATAATTTGCCTTTCAATTCTCAATTTGAAGGCTTACAAGCGGCACGAAATTGGGGTTTTAAAGTGCCAAAAGAAGCTAATTTGGCTCGAAATTTAGACGATGTTTTTCAATATATTGATCATTGGGATACGCACAGACATAATTTGCCTTATGAAACAGACGGTGTTGTGGTGAAAGTGAATAATTTTCAGTATCAGGATGAATTAGGCTTTACAGCCAAGTCGCCCCGCTGGGCTATAGCTTATAAATTCAAATCAGAACAGGTTTCAACGAAATTAAATTCAATTTCTTATCAGGTTGGAAGAACGGGTGCAATTACGCCAGTTGCTAATTTGGAGCCTGTGCAATTAGCCGGAACAATTGTGAAACGCGCCTCTTTACATAATGCGGATCAAATAGAGAAACTGGATATTCGCGTTGATGATACTGTTTTTGTAGAAAAAGGAGGAGAGATTATTCCTAAAATTATTGCAGTAGATTTGAGCAAGCGACCAGAGAATTCAGAACCTACAAAATATATAACACATTGTCCTGAATGCAGTACTTTATTGGTGCGAAATGAAGGAGAAGCCAATCATTATTGTCCTAATTTTTATGGCTGTCCGCCACAGATTATTGGAAGAATCCAGCATTATATTTCAAGAAAGGCAATGGACATTGAGGGGCTGGGCGGTGAAACGGTGGCGCTTTTATTCAATAACGGTTTGGTTCAAAATTATGCCGATTTATATGAATTGACGGTAAATCAAATTCTTCCTTTGGAAAGAATGGCGCAAAAATCAGCCGAAAATTTAGTTAAAGGAGTTGAAAATTCAAAAAATATTCCTTTTGAACGTGTTTTGTATGCGCTAGGAATCCGATATGTGGGAGAAACGGTTGCCAAAAAATTAGCCAAACACTATAAAAACATTGATACGCTGAGTAAAGCTACGTTGATGGATTTGATTTTGGTTGATGAAATAGGGGAGCGAATCGCGCAAAGTGTAATAGAATTTTTTGATAATGAACAAAATAGAGTTATAGTTGATAGATTGAAAAGTTATGGAATTCAATTTGAAATTGTTGAAAAAATAAATCCAAATGCAACGGACAAGCTTAGCGGGAAAGTTTTTGTGGTTTCGGGTGTTTTTGAGAAGTTTTCAAGAGATGATCTAAAAAAAGCCATTGAAGATAATGGTGGAAAGGTGGGGAGTTCAATTTCGACAAAAACGGATTATGTAGTTGCAGGAGATAACATGGGGCCGGCAAAATTAGAAAAAGCCGGAAAACTCAATATTCCAATCATTTCTGAAATTGAATTTATGGAGTTGTTAGCGTAATTGTAAAAAACGATAAATATGTTGGGATTTAAGAGAGAGGTAGATTCTGGGAAATGTCTGACTGTAATGTTCTTTATCATTATGGTCATTGAGGCAACTGCAGAGTTATTTTCGAATAAATTATTAGTCTTTATTTTTAAGCCGTTATTGTCTATCGTGATTATGGCTCTTTATTGGAATGCATCTAAGAAAAAAGAAAGCATGTTTTTTGTCGTACTTACTTTATCGTTGATTACTAATCTTCTTTTTATTTCAAATAGCGAAAACTTATTATTTGTAGGTTTACTTGTCTTTTTAATTCATCGACTATTGTTAATTTCTTATGTTGTTCGGATGATAAAACTCAAAGATTTTATTCCTTTATTTATTGCTATTGTGCCTTTTTTATTCGTTTTTTCGTATCTGTTATCTATTTCGAATGAAATACAAGTGAAGAGCTATTGGATCTTACTAATTCAAAATGTCCTAATTTCACTGATAGGAGGACTTGCCTTGTCAGAGTATGTTATAAATTACAATAAAATTAGTTCTTGGTTTTTGATTTTTGGACTATTGTCTGTTACCCAGTATTTTATTGTTTTTATTGAGAAATATTATCTGTTAAATTTAGCGCCAATAGTTTTTAGGCCATTGGCGATGGTATTGAATGCGACTGTTTATTATGCTTTTTACCGTTTTGTTATTGACACCGAAAAAGCAAACACTAGTGAAGAAGCTGTACTAGACAACAATTGATCTTCCTCCGTGTGTTTTATTTTTATCTGAATCAAAAAACACATCAATTCGGCCAAGGTTAATTCCATAACATCCTACCTGATTGACTAAAACTTCCTTTCCGTCAAGATTTTTAACTATCGTTGGTTTGTCCAAAAAAGTGTGAGTGTGTCCGCCAATAATCATGTCTATGTCTTTGGTAATTGCGGCCAATTTCAAGTCGCAAATTTTATTGGGTTCATTTTTATAGTTGTAACCAAGATGGGAAAGGCAAATTACTAGGTCGCATTTCTCTTCTTTTTTCAAAATACGAACCATATCTTGAGCGGTTTCCACGGGATCATTGTATACTGTTTCCTCATACATTTTTTTGTCAACTAAGCCGCTTAGTTCTACTCCCAGGCCAAATACGCCAACTTTAATTCCGTTTTTATTGAAAATTTTATAAGGTTTTACAAAAGGAGCTAAAATGGTGTTTTTAAAATCATAATTGGCCGAAATGAAATCGAAGCTGGCATGGGGAAGTTGTGCATGCAGTCCTTGAAGACCATTGTCAAAGTCATGGTTTCCTATCGTTGAAGCATCGTAACCCATCATACTCATTAGTTTGAATTCCAGTTCTCCACCATAATAATTAAAATAAGGAGTACCTTGAAAAATATCACCAGCATCAAGCAGCAATACATTTGAATTTTCTTTTCGAATGGCTTCAATTAATTGGGCTCTTTTTACAACACCTCCCATGTTTGGATTTCTTGGATGATCCGCAGGAAAAGGATCAATATAACTGTGAACGTCATTAGTATGCAAAATGGTTAGTTGTTTTATTTCCGAAGATTTAAAACTACTCATGGACAAGCCTAAACCTACAAAAGCAGTTCCAGCGGCTGTTTTTTCTATAAAATCTCTTCTTTTCATTGCTGTTTTTTTGGAGCTATTTCCCGCTATTCGTTACAATCTTTTTTTTTTTTTTTAAAATAAAAAGGATTTTCACTGCTATCGGGGCTAGGCATTAAAGTTTTAAACTGTATTTTTTAACTATTCAATTGCAATTCGAATGTCATTTGGCGCCGGAATAGTGTCTACTTCTTTAAAATAGTCAATAAGTATATCGCGGAGCTTGTAATTTAAGTCAAATTTCTGAAGTCCTTTGGCAAAGAAAGTCATATTGTCTCCTCCATTTGATAAATAATCATTGGTGGCAACGTAATAAATTTTCTCAGGATTAAGGGGTTTTCCTTGTATCATGATACTTTTGGCAATATTGTTTTTATCAATTGTAAATGACATTCCAGATAAGGGATGTGGTTTTTTTTCGGCAATAAAATAATCAACAAGTTCTTTGATTTGTTCCCCTTTCAAAGCAATCACAACTAGGCTGTTTTCAAAAGGCATAATTTCAAAAGCATTTCGTGCGGTTATATTTCCTTTCGGAAGTACGGAACGAATTCCGCCATTATTAAGTAAGCAAATGTCAATGTTTTTATTTTCTCTACTTTTGAATACGCGATTTCCAAAATCGAGCGTTACATCAGAAAGCAGATTACCAATTTTAGTTTGCCATGTTCCTGTTCTTTTGTCAAGCGTTTCGGGACAATAAGCTAGAGTAGCATTTAGATCGTTATTAATGTGTTCTCGGTATGGCTTGATAAAGTTTTCAATTTCAGATGATTGATTTTCCGTGTTTGTGATGGGAACCAATTTCTCTTCAATCTTAGTAATTTGAAGAGTTAGTTTACTGCAGGAAAGAGTGAAAAAAAGTGTTAAGAATATAACAAAAAGTTTTAAAAAACCGTTATACTTTTTTAGATTTACCATTTATAATGAGACTTTATTAATTAATTTTGTTAACCGGTAAAATTAGTATGTTTTTAAATTATATAAAAGGTTTTTTCTTAAAAAGAAAATTAAAAAATATTTTTTATGATGTAAAAAATACTAGGCTTGTCAGTGCCATAAAAACCGTGGGTTTGCTTGTTGATGAAAGCTTTTTTTTGAAAAAAGAAGCTTTGGTCAAAGAGTTAGTAAGTAATGGAATTTTAGAAGAGAATATTAAGATAATAATTTACAAAGATAAGTTAAGTAAAAGCGAATCAGATTTGGGAGTTGCTTTTAGCTCCAAAGAGTTAACTTGGAATGCAGAGATAACGGCTGCTGCGGTAAATAATTTCATCAAGGAGGAATTTGATTTGCTGATTAGTTATTATGATGTGGAGAAGCCAATATTAATGTTAATCACGCATCGATCTAATGCAAAATTTAAAGCAGGTTTTGCATCCATAGATAAAAGATTAAATCATTTGATGATTAGTACGTATACGGAGAATTACCACGTTTTTATTGGTGAATTATTCCGATATTTAAAGAAAATTAAACAAAATAGATAATAAACATGCAGTCATTAATAGGTACGGGTGTTGCTTTAGTAACTCCCTTTAAAAAAGATTTTTCAATAGATACTGAAGCTTTGGAGAGAATTATTAATTATTCTGTCGACGGTGGAATTGAATATCTTGTGGTTCTAGGTACAACAGCAGAGAACGCTACTTTGTCGCAAGAGGAAAAAGAATTGGTTATCAAAACGGTAATCGATGTCAATAAAGGAAGGTTGCCATTGGTGTTGGGAGTGGGAGGAAATAATACTCTTAAGGTTGTTGAGGAGCTTAGAATAAGAGATTTGTCTCAGTTTGTTGCTATTCTTTCAGTTTCTCCATATTACAATAAGCCTACGCAGGAAGGGATTTATCAGCATTTCAAAGCGGTAGCAGAAGCTTCGCCTATTCCGGTAATTTTATACAATGTTCCGGGAAGAACATCTAGTAATATGTTGCCAAAAACGGTTTTACGCTTGGCTAATGATTTTAAAAATGTCGTAGCAATCAAAGAAGCGGCGGGGGATATAGTACAAGCGATGCAATTGTTGAAAGACAAGCCTGAAGGATTTCTGGTGATTTCTGGAGATGATATGATTGCTTTGCCAATGGTTTTGGCAGGAGGGGCAGGTGTTATATCCGTAATTGGGCAAGGTTTTCCAAAGGAATTCTCTGAAATGATTCGATTAGGCTTGAATAGAAAAGTAGATGAAGCATTTAAAACACAGTATTTATTGGCAGATAGTATTGATATGATTTTTGAGCAAGGGAATCCGGCTGGAATTAAAGAGGTTTTTCAATCGCTTGGAATTGCTGATAATACTGTGCGTTTGCCTTTGGTTAGTGTAGACGAATCTTTGTCAGTTAGGATTCATGAATTTGTTAAAAAAATCAACAAATTAGCATAAAATTGTAGGTCTTTTTTTAACTAAAGAAATATTTTGTAGTAGCTAAATTAATAACTAAATTTGCCACCGAAACTTCGGTATGATTTTTTGTAGGTTATCAGTAACCCGTAGATCAAGAAAATAAATAAATATGAAAAAAATTATATCTCTATTGCTTGTTTTGGTTGTTTTTGTCTCTTGTGGTGAATATCAAAAAGCATTGAAAAACGAAGATGTTGCTGCTAAATTTCAGATGGGAACTACCTTATATGAAGCGGGGAAGTATTCAAAGGCAATTCGCCTTTTTGAACAAATTGCTCCAGCTTATAGAGGAAAACCGCAAGCAGAAAAGTTGTTTTATATGTTTGCACAATCGTATTACAAAACCAAACAATATTATTTAGCAGGTTATCAGTTTGAAAGTTTTGTTTCAGGATATCCTAAAAGTGAGAAAATAGAAGAAGCAGCTTATTTAGGGGCTAAAAGTTATTCTATGCTTTCTCCAGTATATAGCTTAGATCAAACGGATACTTTTAAAGGGATAGAAAAATTGCAATCTTTTATTGATAGATTTCCTAACTCTCAATACTTGGCGGAAGCCAATGAAGCGGTAAAAGTGTTGTCGCAAAAAATTGAGAAAAAGGTTTTTGAAAACGCTAAAGGGTACCACACGATTTCTGATTATAAAGCCGCTTTGGTAGCTTTAGATAATTTTATTGCAGATTATCCGGGAACACCATTCAAAGAAGATGCCTTGTTTTATAGATTTGATTCCGCTTATTTATTAGCCATTAATAGTATTCCTTCTAAAATGGAAGAACGATTGAATGTTGCTAAAACAGCCTATTCAAATTTGATGAAGTTTGATGCCAATACAAAATACAAAGAGAAGGCGGACGAAATGTTAGTTCGTGTTGAAAAAGATTTACAAAATTTTACTAAATAAATAAAGTCATGGATTTAAAAAAGACGAATGCTCCAGTAAATACAATAACTTACAATAAAACAGTTATTGAAGAGCCTACTGGTAATGTATATGAAGCGATAACCATTATGGCTAAAAGAGCAAACCAAATCAACTCTGAAATCAAAAAAGAATTGACTGAGAAATTAGAAGAATTTGCTACATACAATGACAGTCTTGAAGAAGTTTTTGAAAATAAAGAACAAATCGAAGTTTCAAAATTCTATGAAAAATTACCAAAACCACATGCGTTAGCAGTTCAAGAATGGTTAGACGGTAAAATCTATCATAGAGATTCAAACAAATAATACTACAATGTCAGTTTTAAGCGGTAAGAAAATTTTGCTGGGAATTTCTGGCGGAATTGCCGCCTATAAAACAGCGTCATTAGTACGACTTTTCATAAAAGCAGGTGCACATGTCCAAGTGATAATGACACCTGCTTCTAAGGATTTTGTAACTCCACTTACCTTATCTACCCTTTCTAAAAATCCGGTGCATTCTACTTTTTTCAATCAAGATGAAGAGAATGAACAATGGAATAATCATGTAGAATTAGGGCTTTGGGCCGATATGATGATTATTGCGCCCGCAACAGCAAACACCTTGTCTAAAATGGCAAATGGTAATTGTGACAACCTTCTTATAGCAACTTATTTATCGGCTAAATGTCCTGTCTATTTTGCTCCGGCAATGGATTTAGATATGTACAAACATCCTTCTACAATAGCAAGTTTCAAAACTCTGCAAGAATTTGGAAATACCCTAATTCCTGCTGAAAGCGGTGAATTGGCCAGCGGTCTTTCTGGTGAAGGAAGAATGGCTGAACCCGAAAATATAATTGCTTTTTTAGAAGCTGATTTAGAAAGTAAATTACCTCTAAAAGGAAAAAAAATATTAATTACTGCCGGACCCACATACGAAGCAATAGATCCTGTGCGTTTTATAGGAAATCATTCTTCGGGTAAGATGGGCTTTGATATTGCAATTAGCGCTGCAAACTTAGGTGCCAAGGTAATTTTGGTGGCTGGACCTACAAGTCTAAAACTAAGCCATTCTTTGATTGAAGTTGTTAATGTGGTTTCGGCTCAGGAAATGTTTGAAGCTTGTCATCAGTATTTTGACGAAGTTGATGTAGGAATTGCAGCAGCAGCGGTTGCTGATTACAGGCCAAAGAATGTAGCGGCTCAAAAAATTAAAAAAGCGGCTGATAATTTTGTTATTGAGCTCGAGAAAACCAAAGATATCTTAGCTTCCTTGGGGGAAAAGAAGAAAAATCAGTTTTTAATTGGCTTTGCTTTGGAGACAGAAAATGAAATTGAAAATGCAAAGGCTAAAATCCAGAAAAAAAACTTAGATTTGATAGTTTTAAATTCTTTACAGGATGCAGGAGCCGGTTTTGGAAAACCAACGAATAAGGTTACCTTAATCGATAAGGCGTTCCAGATTGAGCCTAAAGAATTGAAATCAAAGGAAGCGGTTGCTGATGATATATTAAATAAAGTTATAGCCTATTTTAATGAATAAGATAATTACTTTTTTTTTACTATTTGCATTTGGACTTACACAAGCCCAACAGCTAAATTGTACAGTAACGGTAAATTCTCAAAAATTAAGTAATGCTAATCAACAAGTTTTTAAAACTTTAGAAACTTCGTTGAATGAATTTGTCAATAAAACGGCTTGGACTAATCAAAGCTACAGTCAAAACGAAAAGATAAATTGCTCGATGTATATCACCATTTTATCAAATAGTTCAGATCAATTTTCGGCTTCTATTCAGGTACAATCTTCAAGGCCTATATATAATTCTTCTTATGCTACGCCTGTATTGAATTACAATGACAAAGATTTTAATTTTCAATATACGGAATTCGAGAATTTAGTTTTCAATCCTACTGTTTTTGAATCCAATCTTGTTTCGGTGATTTCTTTCTATAGCTATATAATTTTAGGAATGGACGAAGATACGTTTGCACTTGAAGGAGGTGATCCAAATTTTGAGATAGCACAAAACATTGCCAATGTAGCTCAGCAAGGCGGTTCTAAAGGTTGGAGTCAGATTGATGGAAACCAAAACCGTTATTTCCTTATCAACGACATGCTTTCTCCTACTTTTTCTGCCGTACGTAAAACTACATTTGATTATCATTCCGGTTTAGATACCATGTCTAAAGACTTAAAGGAGGCAAAAGAGAAAATCAAAACTTCCTTGTTGAATTTAGGTAAACTGAATTCTTCGAAGCCCAACGCTTTTTTAACTCGTGTCTTTTTGGATGCCAAATCAGACGAAATTCTTTCCATTTTTTCAGGAGGACCTAGTATTACCGTTTCGGATTTAATAGATAGTTTGAATAAAACATCTCCTCTGAATTCCAGCAAATGGGAATTAATTAAATATTAAATTAATCTCGCTGGTTTTTCAATAAATTTATATCTTCATAATAAAAACACAATAAATGATAACCAATCTATCGATAAAAAACTATGCCTTAATAGAAAAATTAAGCATAGATTTCTCTAAAGGATTTTCAATTATTACGGGAGAAACCGGTGCGGGTAAATCAATTATTTTAGGAGCTTTAGGATTGGTTTTGGGAAAAAGAGCCGACTTAACTTCTCTAAAAAATAAAGAAGAAAAGTGTATCATAGAAGCACAGTTTGAAATCTCCAAATACAATTTAGAAGCATTTTTTGAAGCAAATGATCTGGATTATGAAGAGGATACTATCATCAGACGGGAAATTCTTCCTTCGGGGAAATCGAGAGCTTTTATTAATGATAGTCCTGTAAATCTTCAGGAACTTCAGGAATTAGGTCTTTTTTTGATTGATATTCACTCGCAACAGCAAACACAAGAGCTTTCTGATGAAAATGTGCAGTTTGAAATTATAGATGCTATTGCTGATGTACAAAGAGATATGGTCGCATATCAATCGGTTTTAAAAAGTTATAAATCCGATAAAACCAAATTAAATTCCTTGATTAAAAAGCAAAGTGAATCTGCAAAAGAGCAGGAATACAACACTTTTGTTTTAAATGAATTGGTTGAAGCGCAATTGAAATCCGGTGAACAGGAAATTCTGGAAGCTGATTTTGAAAAATTGAATAATGTTGAGATCATCAAAGAAGCCATCGATAGATCTTTGGCTATTGCCAATGAAGAACAAATAGGGGTTTCGCACAACCTAAAAGAGATTAAAGCATCCTTGCAAAAGATTGCTTCCTTTTCGCCCGAATATTCTTCTCAATTAGAAAGAATAACGAGTTTGCAAATAGAATTTGAAGATATTGCCGATGAGCTTAATCGATGTTCAGAGAAGCTGATCAATGATCCGGAACAATTGGATTTAATTAGCCAAAAACTACAGCTCATTTTTAATTTGCAGAAAAAGCATCAGGTTTCGTCTGTTGATGAATTATTGGAAATTCAAGCTAAATTAGAAGATTCGGTTTTTGAATTGGGTAATTTAGATGGCGAAATTGCTGAATTGACTACTTCAATAGAGCAAAAATCCGAACAATTAGATGGATTAGCAGAAGCTATTCATCAAAAGAGATTAGTTTCGATTCCAATATTATCTCAAAAACTAATCAGTATTTTAGAAACTTTAGGAATGCCTAATGTTCGTTTTAATATTGAAGTTAACAAGACAGCAACTTATTTTGCAAACGGAAAAGATGAATTGCAATTCTTGTTTTCGGCTAATAAAGGAACTGATTTTGGTTTGCTTAAAAAGGTAGCTTCTGGCGGAGAAATGTCCAGAATCATGCTGGCAGTCAAAGCAATATTAGCGCAGTATTCTAAACTTCCAACTTTGATTTTTGATGAAATTGACACGGGAGTTTCCGGCGAAATTGCCATAAAAATGGGAGAAATCATGAAGGAGATGAGTCTGAAAATGCAAATCTTTGCCATTACACATTTGCCGCAAATTGCAGCCAAGGGTGATGCTCATTTTAAAGTTTTTAAATCCACTGTTGGAGAAGAGACCCAATCAGAGTTAAAGCTATTAACGGAGGAAGAAAGGGTTGTTGAAATTGCACAAATGCTATCGGGAACTATCGTTTCTGATTCGGCCTTAAATCACGCAAAAGCCTTGTTGAACTAAAAAAATGCCCTATATTTGCCCATTGAAATGATAGATTTTACTTTATAAAAACAATTGTTTTTTTTACTTTTTTACATTAAAAAAATATAAAATATTTTTAGATTATGATCATAGAACCTAGAATGAGAGGATTTATTTGTTTGACAGCCCACCCAAAAGGATGCGAACAAAATGTTAAAAATCAAATTGAATATATAAAATCCAAAGGCGCTATTGAAGGTGCTAAAAAGGTATTAGTAATTGGAGCTTCAACCGGATTTGGTTTGGCATCCAGAATAACGAGTGCTTTTGGTTCAGGTGCAGCAAGTATTGGTGTATTTTTTGAAAAACCACCTTTGGAAGGAAAAACAGCTTCACCGGGATGGTACAATTCTGCTGCTTTTGAAAATGAAGCGCATAAAGCAGGTTTGTATGCTAAGAGTATCAATGGAGATGCTTTTTCAAATGAAGTGAAGCAACAAACATTAGATCTTATTAAAAAAGACTTAGGTCAAGTAGATTTGGTCATCTATAGTTTGGCTTCTCCTGTGCGTTTGCACCCAGTTACTGGAGTTTTGCATCGTTCAGTGTTGAAACCTATTGGTAGTACTTTTACAAATAAAACAGTAGATTTTCATTCGGGAAAAGTTTCAGAAGTATCAATTGAGCCTTGCAGTGGTGACGATATTGAAAATACGGTTGCTGTAATGGGCGGTGAAGATTGGGCTATGTGGATTGATGCTTTGAAAGCAGAGAATTTATTAGCTCCTGGAGCTACAACAGTTGCTTATTCTTATATTGGGCCATCATTGACTGAGGCAGTTTATAGAAAAGGAACTATCGGTCGCGCCAAAGACCATCTGGAAGCGACTGCTTTTACTATCACTGATAGCTTAGAAGATATTAATGGTAAAGCCTATGTTTCTGTAAATAAAGCATTAGTAACGCAAGCAAGTTCAGCTATTCCGGTTATTCCTTTGTATATTTCTTTATTGTATAAAATCATGAAAGAAGAAGGAATTCATGAAGGTTGTATTGAACAAATCCAGCGTTTATACCAAGAAAGATTGTACACCGGTTCAGATGTTCCTACAGATGAAAAAGGTAGAATTCGTATTGATGATTGGGAAATGCGTGCAGATGTTCAGGAAAAAGTAGCTAAATTATGGGAGCAGGCTGTTACTGAAAATTTAGAAGAAATTGGAGATTTAGAAGGTTACAGAAAAGATTTTTACAACCTTTTTGGTTTTGATTTCGAAGGAGTGGATTATAAAGCCGATACAACTGAAATGGTAAATGTTTCTAGTATTGCTTAATTCAAAAACGCAGTGAAATAAATACTGAAATAATTCAAATATTTCTTAAAACCACCAACTATTTATTGGTGGTTTTTTTGTGGATTAAAGTTTATCTTTGTTAAAATTTCGTCCTTAATCGTATAATTAATACCTCATTCAAGAATATGTTTTTTTCTTTGATTATCCCAGTTTATAACCGTCCCGATGAAGTGGATGAACTTTTAGAAAGTCTTTCAAAATCAGATTATAAAGAGAATTTTGAAATCGTAATTGTAGAGGATGGTTCCTCTGTCAGATGTGAGGACGAGGTGCGAAAATATGAAAGTAAATTGTCTATTTCGTATTATTTCAAAGAGAATTCCGGCCCGGGAGATTCCAGAAATTTTGGAATGAAAAAAGCCAAAGGAGATTACTTTATTATTTTCGATTCTGACTGTATTATTCCCTCGCAATATTTGACGGAAGTCGATAAGGCGTTAAAAGAGAATTATGTAGATTGTTTTGGAGGGCCTGATAAGGCTTTGGATAGCTTTTCAGATATTCAAAAAGCAATCAATTTTGCAATGACTTCTTTTCTTACTACGGGCGGAATTCGTGGAGGTTCGGAGAAAATTGATAAATTCCAACCCAGAAGTTTTAATATGGGGATTTCCAGAAAAGCTTTCGAAGCATCAAACGGTTTTGGTAATATTCATCCTGGAGAAGATCCTGATTTATCAATTCGATTATGGAACTTAGGTTTTGAAACGAAGCTTTTTTCAAAAGCGTTTGTATACCATAAAAGAAGAATTGATTGGGATAAATTTTCTGTTCAGGTAAATAAATTTGGAAAAGCAAGACCAATATTGAATAATTGGTATCCTAAATACAATAAGTTAACTTTCTTTTTTCCCTCATTTTTTATCTTAGGATTTGCTTTAGCAGTAGTATTACTAATTTTTACCATTGATTTCTTGTTAAAATTGTATTTATTCTATTTTTTGGTATTGTTTTTGGTGTCATCTTATCAGAACAAGAGTGTTAAAATTGGTTATCTGTCTGTGATTGCGGTTTGGAAACAATTTTATGGTTATGGAACCGGTTTTATGGAGTCATTTGTTAAAATTATTATTTTGAAACAAAAACCTCAAACCGCTTTTCCGGAATTATTTTTCAAAATTTAATATGACTAAAATTATTGGCTTAACAGGTGGCATCGGAAGTGGTAAAACTACAATTGCGAATCATTTTAAATCCTTAGGCATTCCAATCTATATAGCAGATGAGGAGGCAAAGAAACTGATGAAGTCCGATGAAATTGTTAAGGCAATCAAAGAAACATTTGGAGCTGATCTTTTTGAAAATGATATTTTAAATAGAGGAAAACTGGCCGAAGCTGTTTTTAATGATCCAGATAAGTTAAAACAATTGAATGCTATTGTTCATCCGGCGGTAAAAAAGCATTTTAAGCAATGGATTTTAGAGCATAATGAGTTTCCAGCGGTAATTTATGAAGCGGCTATTTTATTCGAAAGTGGGAGTTACAAGGATTTTGATACAATAATTACTGTTACGGCGCCCATAGAAACAAGGATACAAAGAGTTATAGCAAGAGATAACACCTCGCGTGAGCAAGTTTTAAAAAGAATAGAAGCGCAATGGACTGATGAACAACGTATTTCTAAGAGTGATTTTGTTATTGAAAATGAAAGTATTGAAAAAAGTCTTATAGAAATAGAAAAAATTCTTAAAATTTTGAAGATTAGGCAAAACGAGTCTTAAATGTTAATCTTTGGTTAATACATTATCATTCATACTGTTAAAATGTTAATTTTGTCCTGATGAATAAATTTTTTTTTAGATTACTTGTTTTATTGATGAGCCTATCTTTGATAGGTATAATACTTGTTCAGGTGTATTGGTTTAATTCCTCATTTAAAAATAATGATGAGCAATTTAAATTTCATGTAAAACAAGTTATAGGAAATGTAGCTGATAAGCTTCAAAAGAAAGAGGCTTATAGTTTTTATGATAAGTACAATAAACTTAAGGACAGTACAGGAAAAGATCCTAAAAAGGAAGATTTACTCGAGTTTTATTATGTTCAAAGGAATACTAAAACTAATAAAACAATTGTATATTCTAACAGTATTATAGCCGAGGATTATGATATTTCGTCTTCATTGTTTAATAAAAAATTTAACAACGAAAGGTTTAAAAATTTTAGTTCTAAAAGAGTAACCGAAATTTATAATAACAACACGATTGATAAATCTAATCTCCAGCAAAGCTTACTTCCTGATATTACAATAGAAAAGTCAGGGAATTTAGATGTTTTAGATAAAGTTCAGTATGAGATTTCGTACAAGGATATTGCCTCTGCTACTCCTCTTGAAGATAGGGTGTCAAATGAAGTCCTGCAAAAGTTATTGAAGAATGAGCTCGAGGAATATGGAGTTAAAACAAAGTTTGAATTTGCAGTTTATAGCAATGGTTTAGCGACAAAAATTAAATCGAAAGATTTTGTTTATGATAAAGAAGCAACTTATCCCATTCAGATTTTTGCAGATAATGAGGGAAACAGTAAGTATCAGTTATTAGTAACATTTCCACACAAGAAAAAGTTCTTATTGTCGGAATTAGTAAGCATAACCGTTCTTTCAATTATTTTTACGTTAATTATTATCATTGCCTATTCGAGTGCTTTGAATCAATTGATACGACAACGTCATATTGATGAAATTAAAACGGATTTCATCAATAATATGACTCATGAGTTTAAAACACCTATTGCGACAATAAATCTAGCTTTAGATGCGATAAAAAACCCAAAAATAATTGAAGATAAAGAAAAGGTTTTTAAGTACTTGCAGATGATTCGAGACGAAAATAAACGAATGCATGCTCAGGTTGAAAATGTTTTAAGAATTTCTAAATTAGAGAAAAAAGAGCTTGATATTGATAAGGAATCAAGTGATGTAGTAGAGGTAATAAATGATGCTATCGAGCATGTTAACTTAATATTAGAAGATAGACAAGGTAGGATTACAACTCATTTTAATGCAGCCAGAACTACAGTTTTGATAAATGAAGTGCATTTTACAAATGTTATTGTGAATGTCTTAGAGAATGCTATTAAATATTCTCCTGATGTTCCTGAAATTGATGTTTTTACTGAAAATATTAAGGATATGATTCTTATTAAAGTGAAAGATCAAGGTTTAGGAATGAGTAAAGTAGCTCAAAAAAGAGTGTTTGAGAAATTCTATAGAGAGCATACCGGTGATTTGCATAACGTGAAGGGACATGGTTTAGGTTTAGCTTATGTAAAAAGAATTGTAGAAGACCACAATGGTCAAGTATATGTAGAAAGTGAAAAAGGAAAGGGAAGTACCTTCATAATTAAAATACCACTAATAAATTAGAATATGGAAAATTTAAATAAAAAAATACTTTTAGTAGAGGATGATCTGAATTTTGGCGCTGTGCTAAAAGATTATTTAATGTTGAATGATTTTGATGTCACTCTTGCCAAAAATGGTATGGAAGGTTTTGAAAAATTCAAAAAAGATTCATACGATTTATGTATTTTGGATGTGATGATGCCTTATAAAGATGGATACACATTAGCTAAAGAAATAAGAGAAAAAAATAGCGAAGTTCCAATTATCTTTTTGACTGCAAAATCAATGAAAGAGGATGTGTTAAAAGGTTATAAAGCGGGAGCTGATGACTATTTGAACAAGCCTTTTGATTCAGAAGTTTTGTTAATGAAAATTAAAGCCATTATTCAAAGAAAATCTTCGGATTCTAAAACCGAGCAGGTACAACACGAATTTAATATTGGTAAGTTTCACCTAAACTCAAAATTGCGTTTCCTTTCTTTTGACGGTCAGGAACCCATTAAGTTATCTCCAAAAGAAAATGAATTATTGAAAATGTTAATTCTACACGAGAACGATTTAATGCCAAGAGAATTAGCTTTGACAAAAATATGGAGAGATGACAACTATTTCACTTCCAGAAGTATGGATGTGTATATTGCCAAACTTAGAAAATACCTAAAACTAGATGAGGATGTAGAAATTCTTAACATTCATGGGGAAGGTTTCAGATTGGTAGTTAAGAATAAAGTATAAGAATAAAAAAAGGCTCCGAGAAATCGGAGCCTTTTTTTATGGTTTTTATTTCCAATTGAGTTGTAAAGCAAAACAGTTTTTATCTTCTTTGGTTATGCTAAATACAGCCAATTTTTCGGAAATATTTTCATGTATTACAACTTTATCGAGTAATGAAAGTTCCTTCATAAAATTCATTTCAAAGCTTTCCAGTTTTTGTGCTAAAATCATTTTAGGATCCACATGATCCATACACCACTCCAAGTATTTTACATTATTAACATGATTTACAATGTCTAAATCGGATAAAAAAACTGTTTTTTCAAAGACAATTTCTTTTTCTGGATTTATCGTTATTTTAGAAAAATTTTCTTGTGTAGCTTTAGTATCAGGATACAATTCAAAATGTTTATAAGGCAAAGCTAAGGGTTCCGGACGACGTTTTTTAGTATTGAAAACTGCCCAAAAAGTCTCCGAACCCACAATTTTATTTCCATTGAGATACACTTCCAAAGCACGCACCGAACGGGAATTTTCTAAACTAATGATCCATGTTTTTACTGTTACAATGTCTCTCCACTGCGGTAATTCTGTAATTTCTACACGCATTCTACTCAAAACCCAAGCCTGATCAAATTCCTGCATATCCGTAAAACTGATTCCACCCAGATCAGAATGTGCTGCTGCAGTCAATTGTAAAATATTGCACAAATCCGTGTATTTTAAGTAACCGTTGGGCATGCATTGGGTGAAATTGATTTCCCAATCTTTACTTAGAACTGAGGTGAAATTTGAAGCTATTGGCATGTGAATTTTAGAATTAGTTTTTTTTAAATTTAAAATTAAGGTCTATTTTTTTGAATTGATATATTCGATAATTTTCTCAAAAGGAGTTTCAAAATCAAACCATTTTGTGTTTTCATCACGTTTGAACCAGGTAAGTTGCCGTTTTGCAAAACGCCTTGTATTTTTCTTGATTTCTTCGATGGCAAATTCCAAAGAGAATTCGTTGTCGAAATAACTGAAAAGTTCTCTATAACCCACCGTTTGTAACGCGTTTAGGTCTTTGTTTGAGTATAATTTTTTAGCTTCTTGGAGCAAGCCTTCGTTCATCATAATATCCACACGCTGGTTTATTCTGTTGTACATTACATTTCTATCAGCTTCAAGTCCAATAAGAATCGGAGTGAAGTTGCGTTCATTCTTTTTTTGGTTTAAAAAAGACGAATAGGGTTTTCTTGAGCCAATGCAAACTTCTACAAATCGCATCATGCGCTGTGGATTTTGTAAAGTTTGTGGATTTTCGGTAGTTATTTTCTCAAAATAAGCAGGATCAAGGTTTTTTAATTGTTCTTGTAAATAGGCAATTCCAAGTTTTTCATAATTGGTATTTACATTTGTACGAACCGAAGGGTCAATTTCCGGAAATTCATCAAATCCTTTTAAAATGGCGTTGACATACAGTCCGGAACCTCCTACAAGAACAACATAATTATTTGTTTCGAACAATTGTTCAATCTTTGCAATTGCTTCTTTTTCAAAATCTCCAACGGTATAATTCTCGAAAATGGATTTGTTCTGGATAAAATGGTGCGGAACAGCCGCTAATTCATTTGCATTTGGAACCGCGGTACCAATAGTCATTTCCTTGAAAAATTGTCTGCTGTCGCAAGAAATAATTTCGCAATTAAAATGATTTGCCAGCAGAATACTTAAGGATGTTTTCCCGATAGCTGTTGGTCCGATTATGGTAATTAGGTATTTCATTTTAATTTTTTTCTAATGAATGTCCACAATGATGGCAAAAATTGGCATTATCCGGATAATCTTCCGCGCCACATTCACTACATGGGGTTTTAGGATTTGAATTTTTAGGATTTGTTTTTTTTGCTATTTCGGCAGTAACAATTCCTGTGGGAACGGCAATGATCCCGTATCCCAATATCATTACAAATGAGGCAATAAACTGTCCTAGTGGCGTTGCAGGAGAAATATCTCCGTAGCCAACGGTGGTCAAGGTTACAATTGTCCAATAAATACTCATTGGAATACTAGTGAAACCACTTTGCTTACCTTCAACAACATACATTAATGAACCAATAATTATGGTACTGATAAGGACAAAGTAGATAAAAACCGCTATTTTTCCCTTACTGGCATGAATTGCTTGCTTTAATTGAAAGTAATGACCTGTAAACTGTGGATGGTTTAAAATTTTAAATAACCGTAATAATCTCAAAGAACGAATAACCGATAAGATGCTGCTTCCAACTACGAAAAAAGACAAATACATTGGAACAATGGCCAGAAAATCTACAATACCATAAAAACTAAAAATGTATTTGAAGGGTTTGTTGATTGAAATGATTCTTAAAATGTATTCAATGGTAAATAATCCGGTGATAATCCACTCCAGAAGTACTAGGTAATAATGGTATTTTTGGTTAAATCCGGCAACGGTATCCATCATCACTAAAAAGACACTCAATAGAATAAGCCCCAGAAGGATTAAATCAAATAATCGCCCCGCTTTGGTGCTTGTTCCATAGATTACTATGTTTACTTTTTGCCTAAAACGGGCATATTTTGATTTTAATTCAGGCATAAGCAATGGAGACTTTTAGATGTCCTATTAGAAATTTATAATCTTAAAACCTTTATTTTTTCTAAGATAAGCTTGAATTGTTTTACGAGTATCGCGGCTATTTTGCATCGGAATAATGATGTTTTTCAAAATTTCTATTTGATGTATTTGATAATTCAAATCAAAGAAAGCATACCCTTTGTATTCGCCATTTTCCACCAGAATTGCACTTCGCTCATTTATATTTCGACCTCGATCAACGATAACCATACTTTTATTTTCAAAACTGTTTTTAGAAATAAAGTCGCTTACTCTTTGATTGTACTCTGTCGGAGAAACCGAACCTACACAAGTGCCGTCACATTCGTTGATATTATATTGAAAGCAATGGGTTTTGGTTTCATATAATCCGGTTAGTTTTTGACATAATTTGAATTCAGATGTAATATGAGATAAGGCATTTTTACCTTCCTGCATAGTAAGATAAGAGGTGATTTCTTTTTTTCTACCATCTGCTTTTTGAAGTTTTAGAGTCAAATAGCCTTCGGTATTTTTTTCAGAATAGATGGCCCAAGAATAATTATTCTTACGAGACATTCTGTTGTAAATAGGTCTATTAATTTTTATTTCTTCTATTTCTTTCAATATGCCGATTAATTCACTGCCCGTTTCTTCATAGGTTACGGTAAAGACTTCGGCTTGAATTTTTTTAGCACTGCGAGTGATTCCTGTGAAATGTTGATTGACTCTCTTTTTTATATTTTTGCTTTTGCCAATAAAAATAATCTTACCTTCTTGGTTATGAATGTAATATACTCCTGTTTTTGAAGGGAGTTTTTCAATGATACTAAATAATTTTGGTGCAATTCCTTTTTGGACTTCTGTTTTAATGAGTTCCCTGACAATTTCTTTTTCCAAGTCTTTGTCCAGAAGCATCTTGAATAGTTTTACCGTTGCCATAGCATCACCGCTGGCACGATGCCTGTCAGCCATTGGAATTCCTAAAGCACGCACTAATTTGCCTAAACTATGTGAGACTTGTTCTGGCAATAATTTTTTAGACAGTTCAACAGTACAAAGCGTTTTTTGGTTGAAATCATATCCTAAACGTCTGAACTCGGTTCTTAAAATTCTGTAATCAAAATCAGCATTATGAGCAACTAGTACACAATCATTTGTTATTTCGATGATGCGTTTAGCCACCTCAAAAAATTTGGGTGCCGATCGGAGCATAGCATTATTTATACCAGTCAATTTAACAACAAAAGGCTGAATTGGAATTTCGGGATTGACTAAACTGATAAATTGGTCCACGATTTCATGGCCATCAAATTTATAAATGGCGATTTCGGTAATTCCTTCTTCATTGAATTGCCCTCCTGTGGTTTCTATGTCTAATATTGCGTACAAATTCTTTAGTATTCAGTGTTCAGTTTATTGTGTTCAGCCTTTTTCCTATTTTCTTTTATCTGTTCCCAAAGATACTACTTCCTATTCGAACCATTGTGCTTCCGCATTCAATGGCAATTTGATAATCCCCAGACATTCCCATTGAAATAGTTTGCAGTTCGCAGTTTGCAGTTTGCAGTTTTTTTAATTGATCAAAAATCGATTTTAGATGTAAAAATTCTTTTCTAATCTGGTTTTGATTATCTGTAAAAGTGGCCATTCCCATTAATCCTGTAATTCGAATGTTCTTCATTTGCTGAAATTCATTTGAAGAAAGTAGGGAAGCCAATTCCTTTTCATCAAGACCAAATTTCGTTTCCTCTTCGGCAATATGTATTTGTAGTAAACAGTCAATAATTCGATTGTTTTTAAGAGCTTGTTTGTTAATTTCCTGCAATAATTTCAAACTGTCTACACCGTGAATCAGGCTCACAAATTGTGCCATAAATTTGACCTTATTGGTTTGAACATGTCCAATCATATGCCATTGGATGTCTTTGGGCATTTGTTCCCATTTCTCGGCCATTTCCTGGATTTTGTTTTCACCAAAAATGCGTTGTCCTGCATCATAGGCCTCCATCAAATCAGCGATGGGTTTGGTTTTAGAAACGGCAACAAGTGTTACGTTTTCAGCCAAAGAAGATTTTATGGATTGTAAATTGGTTGCTATTGACATTTTTTAATTTTTAAACAGATTTAAAGCTCATAAATCACCAAACCACTTCTGAATTTGGGTTCGATGTAAGTGCTTTTTGGAGGCATGATTAAATTAGCATCAGCCAAAGCTTTTATTTCATTAATATTTGAAGGAAACATGATAAAACCAACTTTAAACTCACCACTATCTACCAATTCTTTTATGGTTGTGATGGATTTTGTTCCCGGTACATACTCAATTCTGTCATCGGTACGCAGATCGTCTATGCCTAAAATTGGCTTTAAAACCGTGTCGTATATGATTTGCGCATCAAGTTTTGATAATTCATTTTCGAAAACGAAAAACTCTTCTTTTAATCGCAAAGCATAAAACTCGCCATCAAGATACATTCCGAATTCAAACTTGTGTTTTGGTTTCCAGAGTTCCTGTTTTTTGCTTTTGATGACAAAATGTTCAGAAATTTTCTTGATAAATTCGTCTTTCGAATAGTTGTTTAAATCTCTGATGATTCTATTATATTCGTAAATTTTAACATTGCTTTCGGCGATAAGAAAACTCATGAAAGAATTCAGGTTTTCATTTTCCAACTCTTTATCTTCTTTAAAAAGCAATTCGGCTGATGCGGATCGATGATGTCCGTCGGCAATATACAAGTCGCCTATTTTTTCAAATTGCATTTTTAACCAATTGATTTCGTCTTCACTTTCAATAGTCCAAAGGATGTGCTTTTCTTTATTGGTAGTTGCAAATTCGTAAATTGGTCGAGCTGTTTTTTTTGTCGAAATCCATTCAGAAAGTTCCTGGTTGTCATTATAAGTTATCAAAACAGGCTCGGTATTAAAACCGGTTTGATGCAAATAGTCCTTGAACAAATCAACACGATATTGCAAGGTGTCCTCGTGTTTTTTGATTATATTATTTTGATAATCTTCAATTGAAATTCCTGCCAAAATCCCAGTAAAGGAATGGTTTTTTGATTGAATTTCATACAGATAAAAAACAGCTTTTTCTTCCTGGACTAAAACACCGTCTTTTTTAAAATCATGGTATTTGTGTTTTACCATTTTAAATCGCTTGTCCCAACCCAATTTTTGTTGGTTGACATAGGCCGGATTGAGAATGTGTAAAAATGAAAACGGATTGAATTCTAAATAGGCGGCAAGTTCTGCAGCTCCATAGTCATCATAGGAACGCGAAGTAACTAAGCTCACTTTGTCAGAGGTAGGCCGAACTGCTTTAAAAGGACTTATTTTGGCCATCGGATTTGGTTTTCAGTTTCAGTTTTCAGGAATGTTAATTTGCTGGAAACCGAAACTGTGACTTTTTTAAATAAATTGTTTAGAAACTTTCTCTGCTTTTTTGCTTTCAGCATAATCGTAGAAACCTTCTCCGGATTTCACTCCCAATTTGCCCGCACGAACCATATTTACCAATAAAGGACAAGGTGCATATTTTGGGTTTTTGAAACCGTCGTACATTACATTTAATATTGCTAAACATACGTCAAGCCCAATAAAATCAGCCAATTGTAGCGGTCCCATCGGATGTCCCATTCCTAATTTCATTACGGTATCAATTTCTTGAACTCCTGCAACGCCATTGTATAGTGTTTCGATAGATTCATTGATCATAGGCATCAAAATTCTGTTGGCTACAAAACCGGGGTAATCATTAACTTCTGTTGGAACTTTTCCTAATTTTTCAGATAATGTCATTATGATTTTCGTTACCTCGTCAGAAGTGTTGTAACCACGAATAATTTCGACCAATTTCATAATTGGCACCGGATTCATAAAGTGCATCCCAATAACGCGTTCCGGATGCGAAACAACAGCTCCTATTTGCGTAATGGAAATAGAAGAAGTATTAGTTGCCAATATGGTATTATGGGAACAAGCCTCATTCAATTGCTTGAAAATATTAAGTTTCAATTCTACGTTTTCAGTAGCGGCTTCCACCACTAAATCAGCTCCTACAACGCCATCTTTGATGTCAGTATAAGTGATGATATTAGTAATAGTTTTCATTTTATCCTCTTCGGTTATGGTTCCTTTTGTAACCATTCGGTCTAAATTAGCGGCAATGGTCGCCATTCCTTTGTCTAGTGATTTTTCGGAAACATCAATTAATTTTACGGTAAAACCACTTTGGGCAAAAGTATGGGCAATTCCGTTCCCCATTGTTCCTGCACCTATTACTGCTATTATTTTCATTTAATTATAATTTTAAAGTTTTCTCGTTTAACTTTTAAATGCTAAGGTTTATTTATTTCTTAAAACAATCGATAATCTGATAGGCAACTTTTAACGCTTCGGTAGCTTGTTCCAAGGTTACAATTGGAGTTGTATTGTTATTTATTGCATCGGCAAAGGTGTCTAATTCTTCCAATATGGCGTTGTTTTGTTCGACATCGGGATTAGAAAAATAGATCTGTTTTTTTACGCCTTCTGCATTTTGCAAAATCATATCAAAATCACCAGGGATTTCAGGAGCATCTTTCATTTTTACGACTTCACATTTTTTCTCCAAAAAGTCAACAGAGATGTAGGCGTCTTTTTGAAAAAAACGGGTTTTACGCATGTTTTTCATCGAAATTCTGCTGGCAGTCAAATTAGCAACACAGCCATTTTCAAATTCGATTCGGGCATTGGCAATATCCGGAGTTTCGCTTATAACCGAGACACCGCTGGCGCTAACATTTTTTACTTTTGATTTCACCACACTGAGAATAACGTCGATGTCGTGTATCATTAAGTCCAAAACTACGGGAACATCTGTTCCGCGCGGATTGAATTCGGCCAAACGATGGGTTTCAATAAACATGGGATTCTCAATCATGTTTTTGGTAGCAATAAAGGCAGGATTGAATCTTTCAACATGGCCTACTTGCCCTTTTACATTGTATTCATTAGCCAAAGCGATAATTTCTTCGGCTTCTTCTAATGTATTTGAAATGGGTTTTTCAATAAAAACGTGTTTACCGGATTTGATGGCAACTTTGGCACATTTATAATGAGAAAGTGTAGGCGTAACGATATCTATGACATCTACGGCGTGGATAAGTGTTGCTATCGTGCTGAAATGTTTGTATCCAAATTCTTTAGAAACTTTCTCCGCATTTTCTTGATTAGGGTCATAAAAACCAACTAATTCGTATTTTTCAGATTGTTGTAATAATCGCAAATGTATTTTTCCTAGGTGACCAGCACCTAATACTCCAATTTTCAGCATAGTGATGTAATTTCTACAAAAATAACAATAAATACCAAATTCCAATTAAAATAATGACTTTTGAAGTTGAATTTTGCATTTGGAAAATGATGTTTTTACTTCTATTTTTACCAAAATAAAATCTACAAATTTTGAAAGACACAGCCAAACATCAAGGACTTCGGAATCAATTAGTAAGCGTTTTAGAGCAAAAAGGGATCACGGATAAAAATGTTTTGGAAGCGATCAAAAAAATCCCAAGACACCTTTTTTTGAATTCCAGTTTTGAAGATTATGCTTATCAAGACAAGGCATTTCCTATTGCTGCAGGCCAAACGATTTCGCAACCTTATACTGTTGCTTTTCAATCGCAATTATTGGAAATAAAAAAAGATCATAAAATTTTGGAAATTGGAACCGGCTCCGGTTACCAAACCGCTGTTTTGTGTTTGATGGGTGCCAAAGTTTATAGTGTGGAGAGACAAAACGAACTGTTTAAACAAACTTCGGTTTTGTTGCCTAAGTTGGGGATTCGTCCCAAACATCTTTCTTTTGGCGATGGTTACAAAGGGTTACCGGGTTATGCTCCTTTTGACAGCATTATTGTGACTGCTGGCGCGCCATTTATACCAAAACCTTTAATGGCACAGCTAAAAATAGGTGGAAGATTAGTTATTCCGTTGGGAGATGATGTGCAAGAAATGACGCTGTTGATTCGCAAGAATGAGACCCAATTTGAGAAACATGAACTCGGGGAATGTAGATTTGTGCCTCTACTGGAAGATAAAAATTAAATAAAACCATTCAAAAACAGAATGGTTTTTTATTGATTGATAACTTCAAGAAATCTTTGGATATTTTCTTTTTCAGTTTGGGCAATAAACATTATAAAATCTTCTTTGTTTTCTTGTGCTAAAGAAGCTTTTAGAGTTTGGTAATAGTGCATTCGTTTATCTTCGGTCGCTTTTATGTTTGCTATTGGATAACCGTGTTGCAAGAGAATCAGGTTCATAATCAGTCTCGATACTTTTCCGTTGCCATTTATAAAAGGATGAATAGTTAAAAGTCGCTCTTTTATTGTGGCTGCCAAAATAATAGGATGTGTATTGTTTTTATTTAATTCATACCAATTAAACAATGTTTCAATTTCTTTGGGAATAGTCAGTGGGTCAGCAGGATTAAAACTGTTGTTTTTTATTGTAATAGATACATTTCTGTATTGACCGGCTTCTTTTGGCAAAATTCCTCTCAAAATAATTCCATGTAAGGAAATGAGTTCTTTTTCACTAAGAATTGTATTTTTTTGGATTGCATTTTTAATAAAAGCAATGGCTTCTTGGTGGTTTATGGCTTCCAAATGTTCTCTCATGCTCTTGCCCGAAATAGTTTGTCCTTCATTGATAACAAGATCCGTTTCGGCTAGAGTAAGCGTATTTCCTTCAATGCAATTGCTCGCATGTGTGTATTCTAATTCGAAAGCTTGATTCAGAGGACTATTTTCAATAGGTCGGAAAGGATTCAGTTTTGCCTTGAAAAGATCTATTTCATCCAAAAGTTTTTGAAGTAAAGTAGAAACTTTCTTAGCAGAAGCATTTTTATTCGATTTAATTTCTTCTTCGGCTGCTTTTAATGCTTGCAATGCAAATTCGTCGTTGCCAATTTCATGTATTATTTTTTCTTTTAGCCAGCTAATCATAAGAGATTCCAGATCGATTTCTAGTAATGTGGCAATTTTTACGACTTGTTCTTTTGTAGGTTTTCTGGTTCCAGTTTCAAATTTACTGATTAAAGCCTGATCGATGCCTAGAATTTGTGCCACTTCTCTGGTTTTGAGTCCTTTTTGTTCTCTTGCGTTTTTGAGGAGCGTTTTTGTTTCCATATTAAGATTTATGAAGTCTTGACAAATATAGTCATCATTTTAAATAATAAAAAAGGGTAAAATCAATTACCCTTTTTGCTATTTGTACGCTTTTTTAATTCGGTCTAAATCGCGTTTGGTATCTTGTTCTTTTAATGATTCGCGTTTGTCATAGGTTTTTTTACCTCGGCAAAGTCCTATTTCCAATTTAGCCATTCCTTTTTCGTTAGTGAATAATTTTAAAGGAACTATGGTTAACCCCTTGGATTGTACACTTCGTGCTAAACTTTTCAGTTCGCGTTTATTGAGTAAAAGTTTTCTTTCGCTTCGGGCTTTATGGTTAAATTGATTCCCAAAAGCATATTCTTCGATATAGGTATTGATGGCAAAAAGTTCCGTACCACTAAACTCGCAGAAACTCTCGGTAATATTCGCTTTTCCTAAACGTATGGATTTTATTTCGGTTCCCGCCAAAACAATTCCTGCGGTGAACTTTTCGATTATTTCATAATCGAATCGAGCTCTTTTATTAAGTATGTTGACTGTTTTTAGCATAAGCAACAAAGGTAACAAAAATTAAATTTTTCGCAATAAATTAAGGTAATTTCAATTGCTGATGCGTAATCGTGTTTCCGCTGACAGTTATTATATAAAGATTGCCAAAAGTATTTTCATCAATAGCAGTATATTTATCCTTATTGATGATTTTATTTACAAAATCAGGCGTGGAATTGCTATGGCCAACAATTAATATTTTTTTACCCACTGTTTCTTTTTTAAATGAGTCAATAACGATTGTTTTGGGATCATAAAGTTTAATATTTATTTTTCTTGTGACTGCAGTTGGAGAGCCTGTTTGCTGAGTTCGAATATAATCGGTAGTATAAATTTAGTCGAAATCAATTTCAGAGAATAGATTATTCCACATTTTTGCTCTTTGAATACCTATTTCAGACAATACAGGGTTTTTAGAATTATCAGCTTTCTCTGCATGACGAATAAAATAATAAGTAGTAGTGTTTTGTTGCCCAAAACTATTTTGTAAAACAAATAAAGCGATTATTAATAAAAACTTTTTCATTTGGATTAATTTAAGAGGTCTTATAGGTCCAGTTTTATATATTTGCAATATGGAAAAGCAGCATTCAAAAGATCCTCTTCACGGAATAACCCTAAAGGTTATTTTAGAGAAATTAGTAGCTCATTATGGATTTGACACTTTGGGAGAATTAATTAAAATTAAATGCTTTAATGATAATCCAAGTATTAAATCGAGTCTCACCTTTTTAAGAAAAACTGATTGGGCTAGAAAAGAAGTAGAAGAGTTGTATGTTAGATCTGTAAATCAGTTTTCTAATTAATGCTTGTTTAAAATTGAATAAATAACGCTGTCCAAAAAACGACCATCAAAGAATTCATTTTCTTTCAAATGGGCTTCTTTTACAAACTGTAATTTTTCCAAAACTCGCGCTGAACCATTATTTTCAGGATCAATAACAGCTTCAATAGAATGCAGTTTCATAATCTCGAAACCATATTTAACAGCTTCCTCAACGGCTTCGCTGACAATACCTTTGCCGCTGTATTCTGGTAACAACATATACCCAATTTCTGCACGATAATGCTCAGGTTTGATTCGGTAATGACCAATAATCCCAATCAATTTAGAATCGCCTTTTAATGTTATTGCCCAATTGATTCCTTCATTACTGTCTATCTTGGCATCAATCATAGCTATGTGTTCCAAGGCCTCCTCTGTAGTTGTAACTAAAGGTCTTGGGATGTATTTCATCGTTTCGGGATTGGATCTTAATTCGAAAATTTCATTCACATCAGTATTATTAACGCGTCTTAATAATAAGCGTTCGGTTTCTAAATTTGGAAAAGGAGTGAAATTGATGGTTAGCATAATTAGATGTTTTTTTATTGGAGTTTATAAAAGTTCAATACTGAATTTTGGTTGAAATTTTTCATTTGGGTTTAAAATTTGGATGCCTTCTTTTGTAAAAAGATCACCGCTGCTATTTGTTGTGTCCGAGTAGCCATACCAAGGTTCTATACATAGAAAAGGAGCATTTGCTACAGTCCAGATTCCTAAATTAGGAAAATCTTCGAACCGGATTCTTAGTATTGGATTTTGATTTTCTAAGATAGTTACTGCTTTAGATTCTTTTTTTTTGAAAACCAAGGCGTCATTTTCGAACAATTGGTACGTCAAAGGAATACTCTTGTTTTGAAGCCTATGTTTTATTGTTTTGTTAGAAATTAAGCCGTCTTCTAAAAGATAATACTCTAAAACCTCTTCTTTTTCAAATTCAAGGGAATGATCCTCAAAATTAGCAGTCAATGCAAAGGCGGGATGCGCTCCAATAGAAAAAGGCATTTTGGATTTACCTTTATTAATGACATTATATTTAATATCAAGCTTATTTTGCTGCAATGAATAAGTGATCTGTAGTTCAAAATCAAAAGGGTAAACTTTTAAAGTTTCAATTGTTGATTGTAGTGAAAAAGTAGCGCTATTTTCTTTTTGCTCAAGTAAATCAAATTGCATTTCTCGAGCAAAACCGTGTCTGGATAAGGAATAGGCTGTATTGTTAAATTGATAGCTATTGTTTTTAAGAGTTCCTACAATTGGAAATAAAACAGGGGAGTGTTTCCCCCAAAACTCGGGATTGCCTTCCCAAATATATTCACGAGTATTTCTTTTGAAAGAAATTAATTCGGCCCCTTTGTGGTTTATTGTAGCAGATAAATCGGCTAGTTTAATTGTTGTATGCACTATAAATATAAGTTTGTGTTCTTTTTGATTTGTAAATATATTTCATTAAATTCACTAAGACAAATACTGGTTGTAAACTGAAAAAAGAAATAGTATGATGGCAAATTTTCAACTGATAGAAAAAGAGGATATTCATGTTTTAAAATTTCCTCCCGAAGAGATTCTCAAAGATTCAGACGCAATTGTACAAAGGCGAATTGATTTAGAGCGAGCGCAATCTTTAGGGAATTTAGAACATACAAAAATAAAAATTTTCTTTGAGGATGAGGAATCGAGAAAAGTCGTCGAAACTACGGTTTGGGCAGTAACTGACTACAGTGTTGTTCTCAAAAAAGGGGTGGGAATTCCCATAAACAGAATTATTAAAATAATATAGGTTTAATCTAAAAATCAACTCTTCAGTTGATTTTTTTTATTATCTTAATTTTTTAATAAAAAGCCTTGTTGAATTATGATATTCTTAAAATTTAGCTAAATTCGTTGTTTAAATTTAAAGAAAGATATTTAGATTGGGTACTTAGAAGTACAAGTCTAAAATTTTACTTATCAAAAAACACATCTTTATGAAAATCAATTGTTTTAAAAGCCTGTTTCAGTTGGCTTTGTTATTGGCAATTTCTTCCCTATGGGCACAGCAAGCTCCTGCTGTTTCAGGGAATGGCCCAGTGTCAAATTATAATTATCACGACGCCTTTGCTCCGTTTTTTTATTCGAAAAATGGTACAACTACGCGTTCAGCGAGTGGACAGCCGGGTGCTGAATATTGGCAGAATAGAGCTGATTATCAATTGACAGCAAGTTTAAATGAAGAAAAGAACGAAATTAGTGGAAACGCAATAATAAGCTACACTAATAATAGTCCTGATAAAATGTCTTTTTTGTGGATGCATTTGGATCAAAATTTATTCAAAGCCGATTCACGCGGTAATGCTGTTGTGCCTTTGACAGGAAGTCGCAACGGTGCTCAAGGGCAAGTATTTGATGGCGGACATAAAATAAAATCGGTAAAAGTTATCACTACAGTTAAAGGTAAAAGCAGTGAAACAGATGTTAAATATTTAATTACTGATACCAGAATGCAAGTTTTTCTTCCGCAGGAATTGAAGGCCAAAGGAGGAAATGTAAAAGTTAAAATTGACTTTTCTTATATTTCACCAGAAGAAGGTTCAGACCGCACAGGTGTTCTTGAAACTAAGAATGGTAAAATTTTTACCATTGCGCAATGGTACCCACGTATGTGTGTATACGATGACGTAAGAGGTTGGAATACGCACCCGTATTTAGGAGCTTCTGAGTTTTATTTAGAATATGGCGATTTTGATGTAAAAATTACGGCACCATCCAATCATATTGTGGTTTGTTCAGGCGAACTAGTGAATCCAACAGCTGTATATTCTACATTAGAACAAAATAGATTAGCGCAAGCAAAAAAAAGCGATAAAACGGTTTTTATACGTACTGCCGATGAAGTAAATACTTTAGCAAATAAAGCGGCTACAACTGCTACTAAAACCTGGCATTATAAAATGAAGAATTCTCGCGACGTTTCTTGGGCTTCTTCTGCGGCATTTATTTTAGATGGTGCCAAAATTAATTTGCCTAGTGGCAAAAAATCACTGGCACTGTCTGTTTATCCGGTTGAAAGTGCAGGCAATGATGCTTGGGGGCGTTCTACAGAATATACGAAAGCATCGATTGAAAACTATTCTAAAAGATGGTTAGAATATCCTTATCCGGAAGCTGTAAACGTAGCAGGAAATGAGGGTGGAATGGAGTATCCTGGAATTGTTTTTTGCAGTTGGGAATCAAAAGGAGAGGATTTATGGGGAGTAACTGATCATGAATTTGGTCATATTTGGTTTCCTATGATTGTGGGATCGAATGAGCGTTTATTTGGATGGATGGATGAAGGATTCAATACTTTTATCAATTCATTGAGTACTGCTGAATTCAATAACGGGGAGTATAAAGCCCCACCAACGGATTTGCATAAAATGGCGGAGGCATTCACGAGCCCAAGTTTAGAAACCATCATGAGTTCTCCTGATAACATGAAAGAAGCAAATATTGGCATGCTGTGTTATTTTAAACCAAGTTCTGGTTTGATTATTTTACGCGAGCAAATTTTAGGTGAAGAGCGTTTCGACAAAGCTTTCCGAACCTATATGGATCGTTGGGCATACAAACATCCTACACCGGATGATTTCTTTAGAACGATGGAGAATGTTGCTGGGGAAGATTTAAGTTGGTTTTGGAGAGGTTGGTTCCAATACAATTGGCGTTTTGATCAAGGAATTAAGGCTATAAAATATGTCAAAAACGATCCTAAACAAGGAGTTGTCATTACTGTTGAGAATTTTGAAAAAATGCCGATGCCGGTAATTTTGGAGGTGAAAACCAAAAGCGGGAAAGTAGAAAGAGTGAAATTGCCGGTTGAGATTTGGCAAAGAAATACAGTTTGGTCGTTTAAGCACAATTCTACTGAGGAAATAGAAAGCATCACTTTAGATCCGGATCATGTTTTTCCAGACAGCAACGAAGGAAATAATGTTTGGACAGCTGGCAAAGGTGTGCTAGAAAAAGATGTTATTTTAGATGGTTATTTAGGAAGTTATTCCAATCCAAAAGCACCTATGAAAATTGTTTTTACAGAGAAAAATAGCGTGCTTAATGTAGAAATAACTGACTATCCAAAATTTTCAGTAGAACCAGTAGCTAAAGATCTTTTTGAATCTAAAAGAGCGGGGCTTCAATTTCAATTTAATGAAAGCCAAACCGGATTTGATATGATCATTATCGATAATGGTCAAAAAATACCTTTTACAAAAAACAATTAGGCTATTTAAAGTTCTAAACAAAAAACACCAGCAATTGCTGGTGTTTTTTTTATACAAGAATAGTTCAAATTGCTATGTTAAGCGGGAATTTGCTGACTTAAGCAATGTAAGGTTCCAAATCCCCAGATTAAGTCAATAGCGCTGATTCCTATCACTTCTCGGTCTGGGAAACAGTCCGCAAGAATGTTGAGTGCTTGACGGTCATTAGGATCATTGAAAGTTGGGACTAAGACACATTGATTTAAAATCAAGAAATTAGCATAACTTGCAGGTAATCTTAAATCTTCAAAATCGATTCGCTTTGGCATTGGTAATTCGACAATTTTTGGAGATTTGCCGTTTTCCAATTTGGCATTTTGCAAACGCTTTAAATTGTCTTGCAAAGGAGCATAGTTACTGTCATTTGGATCTGTTTCTACAATAGTTACAATGGTGTCTTCGTTGATAAAACGACACAAATCGTCAATATGTCCATGAGTATCGTCACCTTCAACACCGTCGCCTAACCAAATCACATTAGTAATTCCCAGGTATTCCTTGAAAACCGCTTCGTAATCTGCTTTTGTGAAATTTGGATTTCTTACCTGAATATCCGGATGCATCAAGCATTCCTCTGAAGTGAGTAAAGTCCCTTTTCCGTTTGAATCAATCGCGCCACCTTCAACAATTACAGGTTTGCCTTTATACATTACTTGTGTTAGAGGAATGTTTAATTCTTCAGCAACTTTGGCAGGAACGTGTTTGTCTAGTTGGTAATTGGAGTATTTTGCCCAACCATTAAAGTTGAAGTTTAGGGCCTCTCTCTGAGAACCATTGTAAACTACAATAGGACCGGAGTCACGCATCCAACTTCTGTTGGTTTTCTGGATAATAAACGAAACAGCATCGAGATTAACTCTCGCTCTGTCAAGCATATCGCTTACTTTTTCTTTTAATTTTTCATCGGCAACCATCAAAAAAACAGTCTCGTATGTGGCTACTTTTTTTATAAATTCAACAAAAGCCCATTGAATGGCTTCGTATTTTCCGGGCCAATCTTTTCCGTTATGTGGAAAACAAAGTAAAATGCCTTGTTGATTTTCCCATTCTGCAGGAAATCTTCTGTTATTTTCAGTCATGATTTTTTTCGATTATAAAGGACAAAGGTAAACATTAAGGAGCAATTTTTAAATTGTTTTTGAATGCTTGAAACCAAATAAACTTAATCATTTTAAATTTTTTAAGCAGAGTAGGTTTGTTAATCATTCGATAATATTGTTTTAATCTAGCTTCGATTGGATCTCTTTATTTTTGGAAAAACTAAAAATAGAATTATGAAAAACTATGGATTAGCCTTATTTGCATCAATTTTTTTATTGACAGCTTGCGCAAATGAAAACACTAATGAGAATGAAATACCGGAAGGAATGATAAATGAAAATCCTTCTACTTTTAAAGAAATTGGTTCAATAACTATAGGAGGCGAAGGAGCTGCCGAAATAAGTGCTTATGATGAAGTTTCTAAGAAACTTTTTACGGTAAATAATAGTGATACGAATAAAATTGATGTGATTGATTTGACCGATCCAAGCAATCCAAAACGTATTACAAGCATTGATTTGTCAATTTATAACGGAGCTTCAAACAGTGTAGCTACATACAATGGTAAACTTGCTGTAGCTTTAGAATCTACCATTGACAAACAAGCCAATGGTAAGGTGGTTGTTTTTAATACCGCTGATTATAGTTTGATTAAAGAAATTACCGTGGGAGCTTTGCCGGATATGGTCGTATTTTCGCCTGACGGCAAATTTATTATGACAGCCAATGAAGGAGAGCCCAATGCTGATTATACTATTGATCCCAATGGTTCTATTTCTATAATTGATGTTTCTAATAATTATGCGGTGACTACATTGAATTTTGCAGGTTTCGAAAGTCAGTTGGCAACGTTGAAGACCAAAGGATTTAGAGTTTCTAAAACCGCTAAAAGCTTTGCGGCTGATATTGAACCGGAATACATTACGATTTCAGCCGACTCGAAAACGGCTTGGGTTACTTTACAAGAAAATAATGGAGTTGCCAAAGTGGATTTGACAAACAAAACCATTTCGTCCATTTTTGGCTTGGGGTATAAAGATTTCAATATGGCAGAAAACGGAATTGATATCAGCGATAAAGACGGAGCAGTTGTATTCAAGCCTTGGAAAGTAAAAGGGCTGTTTATGCCGGATGCAATTGCGAGTTATACTGTAAATGGGACTCCTTATTTTATCACCGCCAATGAAGGTGATGCTAGAGAATACGGCAGTTATGCTGACGTAAAAAGATTGGCCAAAATGACTTTTGACGCAACTGTTTTTCCAGATGCAGCCACTTTTAAGACGGATGACAAAATGGGGCGTTTGAATTTGATTTCTACAGAAGGCGATACCGATGCCGACGGTGATTTAGATGAATTGATAAGTTTCGGTGCCCGTTCATTTACAATTTGGAATGGAAACTCGGGAAGTTTGGTTTTTGATAGTAAAAACGACTTAGACAAGCGTTCGAATGATTTTGGAACTTATGATGATGGTCGAAGTGATGACAAAGGTTCAGAGCCTGAATCAGTTGTGGTTGCCCAAATGGGAAGCAAACAAATTTTGTTTGTTGGCTTAGAAAGAACTGATACGGTTATGGTTTATGATATCACGAATCCATCGGCTCCACAATATTTGCAAAGCATCAAAACGGGTGATGCTCCTGAGGGATTACTTTTTATTCCTGCTTCAAAAAGTCCAACGAAAAAAAGTTTGCTTGTAGTAAGTAGCGAAGGGGATGGAGTTGTTAAATTTTTTCAGCCTAATTTGAATTAAGAATTAAGATCATTGTTTCTAGACAAAAAAAAGCTACCAATTTGGTAGCTTTTTTGCATTTATATAAAATGAAATTAGTCGATTGCTCTTTTAGTGATATCTCCAAAAGCATCAATTCGTCTGTCTCTGAAGAACGGCCAGTTCTGACGCACATTTTCCTGTAAATCCAGGTCTACCTCAGCAATCAAGATCTCTTCCTTATCGTGTGAGGCTTGCGCCAAAATTTCGCCTTGCGGTCCCGCAATAAACGAAGCTCCCCAGAATTCAATTCCGGCTGTATCCGGTAAATATTGTTCTAAACCAATTCTGTTTGCAGCAGCGACATAAACGCCGTTAGCAACTGCATGTCCTTTCATTACGTTCATCCAAGCACCATATTGGTTCTCACCATATTGCTCTTTTTCTTGCGGATGCCAACCAATTGCTGTTGGGTAAAATAAAACTTCAGCCCCTTGTAGAGCAGTCAAACGAGCTGCTTCAGGATACCATTGGTCCCAACAGATTAATGTTCCGATTTTTCCTTTTTGAGTAGGAATGGTTTTGAAACCCAAATCTCCCGGTGTAAAATAGAATTTTTCATAGAAATGAGGATCATCCGGAATGTGCATTTTGCGATACAATCCCGCTTCGGTTCCATCGGTATCAATGATGTAAGCACTATTGTGATAGATTCCTGCCATTCTTTTTTCGAAGAAAGGAACGATGATAACCACGCCTAATTCTTTTGCCAAAGCGCTAAAAGCAATAAAAGAAGTACTGTATAATGGCTCTGCCAAGGCAAAATTGTCTACGTCTTCACTTTGGCAAAAATAATGACTGCTGTATAATTCCGGTAACGAGATCACCTCGGCACCAAGCTTAGCTGCATCACGAACCCAGCTTAAACATTTTTTTAGATTGTTTTCTGCAACGTCATTTAGGTTCAATTGAATAACCGCTATTTTGTATTTCTTGTTTGGCATGACTAAAATTTTAGATTGCAAAAATAGGTAATTTTATAATGAGTAGAAAATGGGGGCTAGGGAAAAATGTTGTTCTTTTATGTTGATGATTTTCGTATGCCATCTTTTATTGAATCCATCGATTGGTTTTTTAGCAAAAATCTATAGTTATGTTCCTAAAAAAAACACCAGCCTTTAGACTGGTGTTTTCTATCTAATCCTACTATTTATTCTGTGATTTCCGTCTGATTTCTAAAAACCAATTCGCCGTCAAAGGCATCCAGCAGAATAATGCTATCTGTGGCGATATTAGCCGCTAGAATTTCTTTAGACAATTTATTTAAGACGTCTCTTTGTATCACTCTTTTTACCGGTCTGGCTCCAAATTGCGGGTCAAATCCTTTTTCGGATAAGTACGCAATAGCTTCTGGTGTAGCATCCATGGTAATACCTTGTAGGGCCAACATTTTAGTCACGTTTTTCAGTTGCAGGCTCACAATTTTAGTGATATTTTCACTGCTTAAAGGTGTGAACATTACGATTTCATCGATACGATTGATAAATTCAGGACGCACCGTTTGTTTCAATAAGCCTAGGACTTCGACTTTCGCTGCTTCTGTTGCTGCTTCCATGCTTCCTTTTAGGTTCTCGAATTTATCCTGAATAATCTGACTTCCCATATTCGAAGTCATGATGATAATCGTATTTTTAAAGTCAGCCAAACGCCCTTTGTTATCGGTCAAACGTCCTTCATCCAAGACCTGTAAAAGAATATTAAAGGTGTCCGGATGGGCTTTTTCGATTTCATCGAGTAAGATTACAGAATAGGGTTTTCTGCGCACGGCTTCGGTCAATTGCCCACCTTCATCATAGCCCACATATCCCGGAGGCGCACCTACTAATCGGCTTACACTGTGGCGCTCTTGGTATTCACTCATATCGATACGGGTCATGGCGTTTTCGTCATCGAATAAGTATTCGGCCAAGGCTTTTGCCAATTCGGTTTTACCCACACCAGTTGTTCCCAGAAAAAGGAAGGTTCCTACCGGTTTTTTCATATCCTGCAATCCCGCACGGCTTCTGCGAACCGCATCACTCACGGCTTCGATGGCTTCTTCCTGACCTACCACACGGCGATGCAGCTCTTCTTCCAGATGCAAGAGTTTTTCGCGTTCTCCTTGTAGCATTTTCATTACGGGTATTCCGGTCCATTTGGCAACCACTTCGGCAATGTCTTCGCGGGTTACTTCTTCTTTTATCAGAGAGGTTCCGGATTGGTTTTCCTGTAATTGCTTCGTTAAAGCATCCAAACGTTCTTGGGCTTCCTTGATTTTTCCGTAACGGATTTCGGCTACTTTTCCATAGTCTCCGTCACGCTCGGCGCGTTCAGCCTCGTATTTGAAATCCTCTATTTCCGTTTTTACTGCCTGAATAGTATCGACTACGTCTTTCTCGGACTTCCATTTGGCGAATATTTTGTTTCGATCTTCTTTCAGATTGGCCAAATCCATTCCCAAAATTTTGAGCTTGCTTTCGTCTTTTTCTCTTTTGATGGCTTCGATTTCAATTTCCAGTTGCATCACTTTTCGATCCAAGACATCCAATTCTTCTGGTTTCGAATTGATCTCCATACGAATTTTAGAAGCTGCCTCGTCCATTAAATCAATCGCTTTATCCGGTAGAAAACGGTTGCTTATATAACGTTGAGAAAGTTCTACCGCTGCAATAATGGCTTCATCCTTGATTTGTACTTTATGGTGAGTTTCATATTTTTCCTTGATACCACGCAGGATCGAAATGGCACTTTCAGTATCGGGTTCTTCAATCATTATTTTTTGGAAACGACGTTCAAGTGCCTTGTCTTTTTCGAAATATTTTTGGTATTCGTCCAAGGTGGTTGCCCCAATGGCTCTTAACTCTCCACGAGCTAAGGCCGGTTTCAAAATATTTGCGGCATCCATAGCGCCCTCGCCACCTCCAGCACCCACAAGGGTGTGAATTTCGTCAATAAATAGTACAATATCACCTTCGGCAGAAGTAACTTCTTTAACCACGGCTTTTAATCGTTCCTCAAATTCTCCTTTGTATTTGGCACCCGCAATAAGTGCTCCCATATCAAGGGAGTAAACAATTTTATTTTTCAGATTTTCAGGGACGTCACCATCCACGATTCGATGTGCCAATCCTTCGGCAATAGCGGTTTTACCTACTCCGGGTTCTCCCACGAGCATTGGGTTGTTTTTTGTTCGTCGAGTTAGTATTTGTAAAACTCTCCTGATTTCCTCATCACGGCCAATTACGGGATCCAGTTTTCCTGATTTGGCTAATTCGTTGAGGTTTTTAGCATATTTGTTTAGTGAATTATAGGTTTCTTCGGCTGAGGCTGAGGTGACTCTTTCGCCTTTTCTCAATTCTTCAATAGCAGCCTTAAGACCTTTTGATGTAACTCCCTGGTCTTTTAATATTTGGGCTACTTTACTTTTCGAATCAAAAATAGCCAATATTAAATGTTCGATAGAAACATATTCATCATTCATTTTTTTGGCGATAATTTCAGCCTCATTCAAAGCTGAATTTGCTGATCTTGACAACATAATTTCGCCGCCGGAAACTTTAGGAAAACTCTGAATGGTGCTGTCTAAAATCTGAAGAAATAAAGGCACATTAACATTGAGTTTTTTCAAAATAAAAGGCGCTACATTTTCATCGACTTCGAATATCGATTTAAAAACGTGTTCATTCTCTATTTGTTGTTGCCCTAAACTTTGAGCCAGCTGTTGAGACGCCTGGATTGCCTCTTGTGATTTAATAGTAAATTTATTTATATTCATGATTTTATATTGTTTGTGTTATTTAGCTAACTTTGCGAATGAATATTCAATATATATTCCATATTAAAATTACGGACAAAATGACTTGTTTTATATGATTTTTATCATTAAACCAAGACAAAATGACTTAAATTAAGACAATTATGAGTTTTTTTACAAATATTTTTAACGGTTCAGAAAACCAAAACGATTCTAATACTAAAATCAATTGGATTAATTTGACTGATTTGGGACAGCTAAACGAAATTATATCTTTATCGCATGAAAAACCAGTTGCTATCTTCAAACATAGTACGCGTTGTAGTGTGAGTAGAATGGCTTTGAGACAATTTGAAAAAGAGTTTGATTTATCAGATAAAGTTACAGCTTATTTTTTGGATTTAATAGCGTATCGTGATGTTTCTGATGAAATTGCCATTCGTTTTGGGGTACAACATCAATCGCCTCAATTAGTATTAATTAAGGAAGGAAAGGCGGTTTATAATGCTTCTCACAGTGATATTGACGCTGAGGAGTTGAAATCAATTGTATAAGCAATGAATGTTATTTAAAAAAAATCCATTCATTTAAAGAATGGATTTTTTAGCATTTTAAGTTTGTATTTTAGTAGGCCAATTTCATCTTTTCTTTAATCTCAGCCAAACAAAGGTTATTAATACTTCCTTCATGGGTGTGTTTGGTTTCTTTGGGAGATTTGTAAGTGCCGTTTTCTAATTGTTCGGCTACCGCTTTATACGCATCTCTAAAAGGCATTCCTGCAACTACCATTTCGTTTAAAGTATCAACAGTAAACAGGTAATTGTATTTTTTATCGGCTAGAATTTCGTCTTTTACTTTGATGTCCTTGATAGAGAAAATCGCAATATCCAGACAGGCTTTCAAGTTTTGAATCGCTGGAAATAATCCTTCTTTCAATAATTGTAAATCCCTGTGGTAGCCACTAGGCAAATTGTTTGTAATTAAGGTTATTTCGTAAGGTAAGGCTTGGATTTTGTTGCATTTCCCACGGATCAACTCAAAAACATCTGGGTTTTTCTTGTGTGGCATGATGCTGGAACCTGTTGTAAGATGAGCGGGTAAGCTGATGAAATCAAAGTTCTGACTCATATACAAACACACATCCATAGAAAACTTCGATAGGGTAGCAGCCACACTGCTCATCGCAAAAGCTACTGTTTTTTCGGATTTTCCACGGCTCATCTGTGCGGCAACGGCATTGTATTTTAGTGTTTCGAAGCCTAATTCTTTTGTGGTGAAAGTCCTATTGATAGGAAACGAACTTCCGTAGCCCGCTGCGGAACCCAACGGATTTTGATCGACTACTTTGAGTGCTGCATTTAGCATCGTTATGTCGTCAATTAAGGTTTCAGCATAAGCAGAGAACCACATTCCGAAAGAGGAAGGCATGGCAATTTGCAAATGCGTATAGCCCGGTAATAGTACATTTTGGTGTTTCTCTGCCGATTCCATCATTAGGTCAAAAAGGATTTTAACCTGTGCTTTAAAGTCTTTTACGACGTCTTTGAGGTACAAATTAACATCAACTAATACTTGGTCATTGCGAGAACGTGCAGTATGAATTTTTTTACCGGCATCGCCTAGTTTTGCTGTTAGTAAATATTCAATTTTAGAATGAACGTCTTCAAAGCTGTCTTCAATTTCAAATTTGTCTTTCTCGATATCAGAAATAATATCTTCCAAAGCCAAAACCAGTGAAATGGTTTCAGAATCGGTTAGAAGGCCTATTTGTCCCAGCATTTTGGCGTGAGCAATGGAGCCCAGTGCATCATATTTTGCCAATACCAAATCCAATTCTCTGTCATTTCCTACGGTAAATTGCTCAATTTGCTTATCGGTAGGTATTCCTTTTTCCCAAAGTTTCATATCTTGATGTTTTATGAAATGTTTCCATTTCTATTTTTAGCCCCGATAGTAGCGGCATCCTCTTGTGGCGGAGTTCGCCACAAGAGATATAGCATATAGCGGGATTAGCTCCTAATTATTTTATTGTTTGAAAAAATCAGTCAGTATTTTGATATATAATTGGATTCCTTCTTCTATTTCATGTAAATATATGAATTCATTAGCCGAATGCGACCTCAGGGTTTCACCAGGCCCTAATTTTAAGGATTGACAGCTCAAAACCGATTGGTCTGAAAGGGTAGGTGAGCCATAGGTTGTTCTTCCCAAGGCAATTCCAGCTTGAACCAAACCGTGGGTTGCAGGAATGGAAGAGGCGTTTAAGTGCATGGAACGGGGTGTTATCTGGGCTGCTACATGTTTTTTGACAATGGCTAAAATTTCAGGATTAGAATAGCAATCATTCACTCGAATGTCAATTACTAAATCACATTCTGATGGAACTACATTGTGTTGTTTTCCGGCACTGATCTGGGTTACGGTCATTTTTACAGGACCTAATTGCTCTGATATTTTATCAAATTCAAAGGTTTTGAACCATTGCATCACCGGGATCGCATTGTATATTGAGTTGTCATCGTTTTGATGTGCTGCGTGACTGGCAGTTCCTTTTACTTTTACGTCTAATACCAACAGTCCTTTTTCGGCTATAGCCAATTGCATCAAAGTAGGTTCGCCTACGATGGCACAATCCAAGACCGGTAAGTGTTGCAACACGCTGTTTAGTCCGTTTTTACCGCTGCTTTCTTCTTCGGCTGAAGCTACGATTACAATATTGTAAGGCAAGTTTTCATGAGCATAGAAATGAACAAAAGTAGCCAATAAGGAAACCAGACAACCTCCGGCATCATTGCTACCGAGGCCGAATAATTTACCGTCTTTTACAATCGCTTTAAAAGGATCATTGGTGTACGCCTGATTGGGTTTAACGGTATCGTGGTGAGAATTGAGTAAAAGTGTAGGTTTAGCTTTGTCAAAATGTTTATTGAAAGCCCAAACATTATTGTTTTCTCTGTTGAATGGAATTTCGTTTTGATGGAACCAGTTTTCGATCAAAAGAGCCGTTTGGTCTTCTTCGCTTGAAAAGGAAGGGGTTTCAATCAGCGCTTTTAATAGCGAAATGGCTTCTTGTGTTAGAGTTTCTATGTTTTTCATTTATTCTTTTTTTGCTACTAAAGCACAAAGACACGAATTATTTTATTGAATTAAAAATGTAAAAGTAGAGGAATTCGTGTTTAATAGTTTATAGTTGTATCGTTGTGCAAACTGTATTTTTATTTTGCAACATCCGATGATGGCCTATTCGGATTTTTTGAACTCCTTGGGAAAGGCTGTTAAAACAGTTGTCGAGTTTTGGAATCATTCCAGAGTGAATGGCTTTCTCCTCTTTCAATTTTGAATACAAGACAGTGTCAATTGTTGCAATTACTGAAGAATCGTCTTCTGAATCGAATAATACTCCGGGTTTTTCAAAACAATAGTTCAAAGTCACTTCAAAAATTGTCGATAGCGCTATTGCTAATTCACTGGCAATGGTGTCTGCATTGGTGTTTAATAACTGCCCTTGTTTGTCGTGCGTAATGGCGCAAAACACAGGAACAATTCCATTTGAGACTAATGTTTCCAGAAGGCCAGTATTTATTTTCTTTACATCTCCTACAAAGCCATAATCAATGGTGGGGTGGTTTCTTTTGTCCGATTGGATTAAATTGCCGTCTGCACCTGAAAATCCCATTGCATTGGTATCCTGAGCCTGTAATTGAGCAACAATATTTTTGTTGATTTGACCGGCATAAATCATCACCGCTACATCCAGCATGGCGGCATCGGTAATGCGGCGTCCATCAATCATTTGCGGCGTTAATCCAATACTTTGAGCCATTTTGGTTGCGGACTTTCCTCCGCCGTGAACCAATATCTTATGCCCTTCAATTTGTGAAAAATCACTTAAAAATTGTTTCAATTCGGCAGGATCGTCAATGATGTTTCCGCCAATTTTTATGATAGAGATGGCTTGTAGCTTTGGGCTTTTGGCTTCTGAATTCATTTATTTGTCTTTTTTAGCTTTCGATTTGCTTTTTTCTAGGGATGCTGAACTATTTTTCAATATTTTTTGCAATACGAGTTGAGCGGCATAGGTTCTGTTGTTCGCTTGTTGAATGACGATCGAGTTTTCGCTGTCAATAACTTCATCGGTAACAATTACATTACGTCTTACGGGCAAACAGTGCATGAATTTAGCATTGTTAGTCAAGGCCATTTTCTCTGCAGTAACCGTCCAGTTTGGGTCAGAATTGGTAATTTGTCCGTATTGTTTATAATTACTCCAGTTTTTGGCATAGATAAAATCGGCATTTTCAAACGCCTTGTTTTGATCGTATTCAATTTTAGAATCCTTGGTGATTTCAGGATTAAGCTCGTAACCTTCAGGATGTGTAATTACAAAATCCATCTCCTCCTGCTTTTGCATCATTTCTACAAAAGAGTTTGGAACCGCCTGAGGCAAAGCTCTTGGATGTGGTGCCCAAGTTAAAACTACTTTAGGTTTGTGCTTGGTTTTGTGTTCTTCCATTGTGATAGCATCTGCCAAAGATTGTAATGGGTGACCGGTACAGCTTTCCATATTTACAATAGGCACAGTAGCGTGTTTTAGAAAACCAGCCATCACCGTTTCGGCATTGTCTTTTTCTTTGTCTACTAATCCGGCAAATGCTCTAATGGCAATAATATCAGCATATTGAGAAACTACTGCTGCAGCTTCTTTGATGTGCTCTGAAGCGCCTTGATTCATTATAGCTCCATCTTCATATTCAAGTGTCCAACCCTCGCTGCCAAAGTTCATGACCATCACGTTCATTCCTAAATTGATGGCTGCCTTTTGAGTACTCAAACGCGTTCTTAAACTGGAATTGAAAAACAACATTACTAATGTTTTGTTTTTTCCTAGCTTTTTATTTTTAAGCGGATTTTTTTTGATTTTTAACGCTTGTTTCACCCATGTTTCGAGTGAATCAATGTCTTTTATTGCTGTATAGTTCATTGTTTTGTTGTTTAATCAGTTCTTTATTTCGTCAATTTACTTTGCTCGTGATGTTGAGTCGATTAACCGAATTAACGATTAACCGGATCAACATTTATACAATCTTTGTAAATGAAATTTCGTTTTTTAATGCTTTCAAAATAAAATGATCTTCTAAACCATTTACAATCCAAGTCTCTATATTGGCTTCTTTGGCAATAGCCGAAGCTTCAATTTTAGATTGCATTCCTCCAGTTCCATGTGAGGACTTAGAATCACCAATTTCTTTTTGCAAAGATCCCAGATCACTTACCACAGGAATTGTTTCAGGGGTTTTATTGTTTATAGTCGATTTGGTGTAAATTCCATTGGTATTGGTTGCAATAATTAATAGGTCTGCATTCAATAAAACGGCTGTTAAAGCAGCTAATTTGTCGTTGTCGCCAAACTGGATTTCGTCCGTTGCCACCGTATCATTTTCATTAATGATTGGGATATAATCGTTTTTGACCAATACATTAATCGTGTTTACAATATTGATTCTAGATTGTTCTTTCTCAAAATCAGAATAGGATAATAAACATTGTGAAGTGAGTAAGCCCAAATCACTGAAATTCTCTTGGTAAATCCGCATCAATTGAGGTTGACCAATAGAGGCCAGTGCTTGTTTGACAAAAACTTCTTGATCCTGACTTTCCAGTTTTACAAATTGTTTTGCCGCAGCAATGGCGCCAGAGCTCACAATTACGAACTCATAATCGTCCTTGAGCGCTGCTATTTGGATACCGATATCTTCGATTTTTCCTCTCGAAATAAAATTAGTTTCCTTTGTTAAGGTATTGCTTCCCAGTTTTAATAATATTCTTTTCTTACTCATTTTATGCTTTCTTTTTAACCGCAAAGGGCGCAAAGTTTTTAATAATAGAAATGTTTAAAAATGCAAAGTTCGTAGTGCTTTGTCTCAATCTTTAAATCTTTACTTTTTCTTTTCTTTCTTTAATTCAGTAATCTAAAATCAATAATCATTAATTTGTTCTCGACTGCAATCGAACTGACAACTGAACACTGCCAACTGCTATCTAAGCTGTCCGTCACCATAAATATACCACTTATTTGTAACTAAATGTTGGAGCCCTATTGGTCCTCTTTGATGTAATTTGTCTGTACTTATCGCTAATTCGCCTCCTAAGCCAAATTGGCCGCCATCTGTAAAGCGAGTAGAGGCATTTTGATAAACGGCTGCCGTATCCACATTCTCCATGAATTCTTGTGCCACAATATTGTTTTTTGTAATTATGGAAGCCGAATGGCCGCCACAATATTTGTTGATTTTGTCAATCGCTTCTTGGGTTGAATTGACTGTTCCAATGACAATCTTATAATCTAAAAATTCTTCGTACCAAATCAAGTCCGACTCTATCTGCGGAACATTTGTTGCTTTTGAAATATTTTCATCGCCTAAAACAGTGACTTTTTGTTGTTGTAATGCGCTAATGATTTTGCTGGCAAAAGCTTCCCAGTTGGGTAAATTAGTGTCAATTAAAACTTTATCCAAAGCATTACAAACCGATATGTTTGAGGTTTTTCCGTTGATAATAATAGCAAGTGCCTGGTCTAAATCAGCTTCTGCATTTACGTACACAAAGTTGTTCCCTCGTCCGCTTACGATTACGGGACAAGTTGCGTGTTTTTTGACAAAATTAATCAGGTTTTCACCACCACGAGGAACGATTAAATCTACTTTTTGTGTTGGTTTTTCCAGAAAAGCCTGTGTTTCAATTCTGTCATAATTCAAATATTCTACCCAGGAATTAGAAATTCCATTATCAGTCAGTGCTTGATGCCACAAACTCACAATCTTTTGATTAGAGAGTAAGGATTCTTTACCGCCTTTCAAAAGGATTTTGTTTCCTGATTTAAAAGCGATTCCGCCTGCTTCCACAGTGACATCAGGTCTGGATTCATAGATGATTAAAATAGTACCAAAAGCGGCCGTTTTATTGTGGATTTTCATTCCGTTTTCATGGGTGAAATCAAAACGCAGTTTCCCCACAGGGTCTTCCTGATTACTTAATTGCTGCAAGGAAAGAATCATCGCGTCAATCTTGGCATCATCAACCAACAATCGTTTTTCCATAGCTAAATCATCGCCAACATAGTTAGAAAGGTCTTGCTGATTGATGACTTGAATACTTTTTCTTTCTTGTTCCAAAAGAAAAGCCATTAGGTTCAGGACAGCGTTTCGTTTTTCTATGGCTAATAATTGGTTCATGGTTTTTTTGGTTAGTGGTTGGCTGATGAAATTAATTCAAACCATAAAATATCTAAGTTGGTTTGGACATCGTTTTAGGGCTTGAATTAATTTTTATAAACTGTAAATTAGTTGAATTATTGTTTTAATTCAATCAAAGATTCCTTTAAAGCAAAGATGAAAGTATCGATGCCTTCTTTATTGATAGTCAGTGGTGGAAGTATTCTTAATAGATTTTTGTTATTGGCACTTCCGGTAAAAATATGCTTCTCGACAATCATCTTTTTTCTAAGCGCGGCAACATCAAATTCAAATTCAACTCCCAGCATTAATCCTTTTCCTTTTACCTTTCTGATTTCCGGAATTTGTTTGATGGCTTCAAAAAAGTATGCTGAAACCGTATTTACATTGTCGATTAATTTTTGATTTTCGATCACATCCAAAACAGCAATTCCGGCAGCACAAGCTAAGTGGCTTCCGCCAAAAGTGGTTCCTAGTAATCCGTGGCTTGCTTTGAATTTAGGTGAAATAATAACGCCGCCTATAGGGAAACCATTACCCATTCCTTTTGCTGTTGTAATGACATCAGGATTGATTCCATGATGTTGAAAAGCAAAGAATTTACCGCTTCTTCCATATCCGGATTGTACCTCGTCTAAAATCAATACGGCTTCATAAGTTTTACAAACTTTTTCCAAAGCTTGAAAAAATTCAGTTGTTCCTTCGTCCAATCCGCCAACACCCTGGATTCCTTCGATGATAACGCAGCAAACATCGCCTTTTTGCAATTCGGCTTCTACTAAATCAATATTGTTTAATGGTAAAAATGTTACTTCTTGTTGGGCGTTTAAGGGAGCAACGATTTTCTTGTTGTCCGTTGCTGCAACTGCTGCCGAAGTTCTTCCGTGGAAAGAATTGTCAAAAGCCACAATTCTGGATTTTCCGTTATGGAAAGAAGCTAATTTTAATGCATTTTCGTTGGCTTCAGCCCCAGAACTACACAAAAACAAGCTGTAATCAGTTAAACCGGAAAGTTTGCCTAATTTCTCTGCTAATTCAATTTGCAATGGATTTTGAATGGCATTGGAATAAAAACTGATGTTGTCTAATTGGTCTTTCAATTTAGCAACGTAATCCGGCTGAGTGTGTCCAATAGAGATCACGCCATGTCCGGAGTATAAGTCTAAATATTCTACTTCGTTGTTGTCCGTAATCGTGCAATCTAGTGCTTTTACAGGAGTAATATTGTATAGAGGGTAAACGTCAAATAAGTTCATTTTTTTAGTTTTTTGAAAGAGGAAAGAGACAAGATAAAAGAGGTAAGACTTAGTCTATAATCTTTCTTCTTGTTTCTTTCTTCTAATATTAATCTTTTTTAAAATCCAGATGGTTTCAAATGCAATCCTATGGTTTCTTCTAGTCCAAACATCAAATTCATGTTTTGAACGGCTTGACCAGAGGCGCCTTTGAGTAAATTATCAATAACAGAAGTTATTAAAACCCGGTTTCCTTTTTTCATTAAACTGATGATGCATTTGTTGGTTTGTACTACTTGCTTCATGTTGATGTTGGTAGTGGTCACTGTCACAAATGGTTGGTCAGCGTAAAAAGCTTCGTATTTGGCAACCAAATCTTCTAGACTTTCTTCTGACTTGGTATATAAAGTGGCAAAAATTCCTCTTGGAAAATCACCTCTGTTTGGGATAAAAATCAATTCGTTAGTGTAATCTTCTTGCAATTGATTCAAACTTTGGTTGATTTCTCCTAAATGTTGATGGTCAAAAGCCTTGTAATGCGACATATTGTTGTTTCTCCAGCTGAAATGCGAAGTTTCCGAAAGGCTAACTCCGGCACCGGTACTTCCGGTTGTGGCATTGATATGCACATCTTCATTCAATAAACCATTTGCAGCAAGCGGCAACAAGGCTAATTGAATAGCAGTTGCAAAACAGCCGGGGTTGGCAATGTATTGGGCTTTTTTGATGCTGGATTTATTCAGTTCGGGCAATCCGTAAACAAAAGTTTTTCCTTCAAAATCTTTGTCTTTGGTCAAACGGAAATCGTTCCCTAAATCGATGATTTTTGTGGCGTCAGAGAATTTGTTGTTCTCTAAGAAAGAAATTGATTTTCCGTGACCTAAACACAAGAAGACCACATCTACGTTAGGATTCACCGTGTCGGTAAAATTCATCTCGATGTCGCCCAACAAATCGTGGTGTGCTACCGAAAGCGGTTTTCCGGCATTCGTAGTGCTATATATAAAATCTAATTTTGTATTCGGGTGAAACATCAGAATTCTGATTAATTCCCCCGCTGTGTAGCCTGAACCGCCAATTATTCCAATAGTAATCATAATCGTTTGTTTTAAACCATTAAGAAATTAAGTTTCATTAAGCTAAATGTCTTTTAATTACTTAATTTTTTATAAGAAATAAAATATTAACCACAAAGAACTCAAAGAAGGCTCAAAGTTCACAAAGCTTAGTGTGCTTTGTGTCTTCTTAGCGAACTTTGCGGTAAAACCTTTTTACTCGTAAGTTTCATTATTCACAGATGAAAATATGTTTTGAGCATTCCCTAAAATTTTGATAAATCCTTTGGCATCGTCAGATGTCCAAGCATTATTCATTTCGCCATATTGACCAAAACCGGTATTCATCAAATCATTCGGAGATTCAATTCCGTCTAACGAGAAGTGGTAAGGTTTTAATGAAACAGTTACGGTTCCGTTTACTGTTTTTTGAGTGTCTTCAAGGAAAGTTTCAATGTTTCTCATCACCGGATCTAAGAATTGTCCTTCGTGGAATAACATTCCGTACCAGTTTCCTAGTTGTTCTTTCCAGTATTGCTGCCATTTTCCAAGAGTGTGTTTCTCCAGCAAATGGTGTGCTTTGATGATGATTATTGGAGCAGCGGCTTCAAAACCAACTCTTCCTTTAATCCCGATAATAGTATCACCTACGTGAATGTCTCTACCAATGGCGTAAGCACTGGCCAATTTTTCTAAAGCAACAATGTTGTTAGAAGGTTTGTCACTCACGCCGTTTACGGCAATTAATTCTCCTTTTTTGAATTCCAAAGTCACTTTTTCTTCGCCTTCTTTTGTTAATTGAGAAGGGTAGGCCTCGCTAGGTAAAGGTTGTCCGGAAGTTAGAGTTTCTTTTCCTCCTACACTGGTTCCCCAAAGCCCTTTGTTAATCGAATATTGTGCTTTTTCCCAAGAATAATGAACTCCGTTTTTAGCCAAATAATCTACTTCTTCTTGTCTGGATAATTTCAAGTCACGAATAGGAGTGATGATTTCGATTTCGGGAGCAATAGTTTGGAAAATCAAATCAAAACGGATTTGGTCGTTTCCTGCGCCTGTACTTCCGTGAGCAATGGCTGTGGCACCAACAGATTTGGCGTATTTTATGGCTTCTATGGCCTGAAAAACACGCTCGGCACTTACTGATAAAGGGTAGGTGTTGTTTTTTAATACATTGCCATAAATCAAATATTTGATGGCCTTGTCGTAATATTTATCTAAAATAGTCAGGTTGGCATGTTTAGCGCTTCCTAATTCGTAGGCTCTGTCTTCTATTGCTTTTAATTCTTCATCGTCAAATCCTCCTGTATTGATTAATACAGTGTGAACTTCATATCCTTTTTCATTTTTTAAATATTTAAGGCAATATGAGGTGTCTAAACCTCCACTATAAGCTAATACTACTTTTTTCATTTTTTGATCTATTATGGGCTATTGGCTATTTGTTTTTATACGGATTAGCTTTTAGCAGATTATATTTTTTGTTTTATTTTCTATTACTTCTCTAAGAAAAGTGCTTGTTTGATCTTTTTTAAACGGTTCCAAATCCTAACATTGAAAGGGTGCTTCGGAGGTGTTTTTGGCTTTTCTTTAGGATCATAAAGCATGCCGGTACATAAGCACATCTTGTTGTCTTTGCTTTTTAGAATTTCATAATTCGTACAGGTTTGGCATCCTTTCCAGAAACTAGGATCGGAAGTGAGTTCAGAAAACGGAACGGGTTTGTATCCCAGTTCAGAATTTATTTTCATCACCGCCAGACCGGTAGTGATCCCAAATACTTTGGCATTTGGATATTTTTTCAGAGAATAGTCAAATACTTTTGATTTGATTTGTTTGGCTAAGCCTAAATTTCTATAATCGGGATGTACAATTAGTCCTGAGTGTGCAACATAATTATGGTCTTGCCAACTTTCGATATAACAAAAACCGGCAAATTTTCCGTTATCCAATGCTATAATGGCATCCTGGTTTTCCATTTTTTTCTGGATGTATTCAGGAGTTCTTTTAGCAATTCCGGTTCCTCTCAATAAGGCAGATGTTTCTATAGTATCACAAATAATTTGTGCATACTTAAAATGTTCTTCCTGAGCTATAATAATAGAGATATTCATTTCAAGAACTGAATTTTGAGTTAAAAAGTAAGTGATATAATGGGCTACTTGAAAAGCTAAAGTTACTCCAATTAAATGAGAAAAATAGCTTATAAGTTATTGTAAAACAGCTTAATGTGTTTGTAAATAAATAATATGAAATATTGCTTTTAGGATAAGTTAATCCAAAGGATAACAATTGAAATTTCAAAATAAGAAAAATGAAAAATGAATAAAATAGAACGAATCACAATTTGGGTACTATAGAGATAGTATCCGTACTTCGGGTGAAGTAGATGTCGTGTTTTTCCGTGAGATAGAAGTTATATGTAAACTTGTATTATTCATTGGTGCAAAAGTACACATATTTTTGAAACACAATAGACTTTTTTTTGTTTGTAACAAAAAATTAATGTTTTGTTGCAATTTTATTGTTGTAACAATTCAATTCTCTTAGAGATTTGTCACTCTTTATTTGCTATACTAACCTCGAATCAGAATAGCATAGCTTAAGTTTCTGAGAACCTAAAATAGTATACTCTGCCTATTTTACGGTAGGCTTCTTCGATATTACTTCCCGATGCAATATCTAGCTTTTCTTTATTTATAAGGGGTTAGTAGGGTAGAGGTGTACAAAAGGAGTACCGTTTTAGTTAAAATGAGAGTAGTTATTGTTATTAAAAATAACAATATTTATTTTATAAGTGTGATTTTAATAAACATAAACCTGTTTTACGCACCATTTAAGAAGGCTTCTGCTGGAATACCAAAATAGTTTTTAAGCTTTTGAGCTATCTTTAAGGTCATTTCACGTTTGCCAGATAGTATTGCTGATACGTGTCCTTTACTCCCAATAATTGGTTCTAAATCTTTGTTTTTCATTCCCATTTGTTGCATTTTTATTTTGATAACTTCCAAGGCATCGAGTTCGGGCATAGGATAATTTTTATCTTCAAAGTCTTTTATCAGAATAAGTAAAACACCTAGTTCGTCATCTTCGGGCGTGTCGGGTTCTGCGTGAAATATTTCCATTGCACGCTTTACGGCTATCTTATGTTCTGCTTCTGTTTTTATTACTTTCCAGTTCATTTTTCCAGTTTTAAATATTATGATTTTTCGTCAAATTCAATAGTTTAAACATCAATTTTATCATATTCTTTGTGTGTGCCAAACCAAATGGAATAACAGGTTTTTCGTCTAAAGTTGAATGAAACAACTAGTCTAAAATCATTTCCTGACAGAAAAACTATATTAAAGGTGTCAAAAAGAAATTACGCCTTTTTAAAATCATTAATGATTTCTTCAAAATCTTCTTTGATAAATTCCCAATATTTGCCTTTGAAACAAATAGGATTAAAATCTTCATCAGCTTGTTGAAAGGATGTGAAATTCTTGATTATTAAATCTCTATCATGTGTGTAGGGGTATCTTTGCTTGTGTAAATCTAACATTTGATTGATATTGTATGATTGTAATAAATCATGTAAATCCCAAAAGTCTTTTTTTCTTCCTCCTCGTTGTACAACATCTATTTTCATTGCAATAATTTCCTCAATTGTTGCCATTCTAACACCTTCAACTTCAATATAAGGTTGGATATAAGTATCAGTATAATATACATCTAACTTAACCGTATTTTGTTTATTTTCTCCAATAAAATAGGATTTTCCCATTGCTGGAATTGTATTCAAAAAATCTACATATTCAAAGTTTGCTTTTAAATAGTTTTCAATCGAATTAAAATCTAGTGTTCCATATTCTGAATCACTAAATAGATCAATATCAATCGATTCTCTGTGACCTATTTGTAAACTCAATGCTGTACCGCCAACAAGCCTAAAATCATTGAATACATCAGATTGCATTAATTTTATTAAACTGTTTTTCAATAAATCGTTTACAGTATTATAATATAGCATTATGTATTTTCTTTATTTTTATAAATAGTGTATGGTTTACGAACTGTTTGATCAAGTACTTTTTTTATTTGATCACTTTTATAGAAACGTTTAATTTCTTCTATTTCAATAGCATTACCACGCTCAAATACCCGTTTAATAACGGCTATACTTTGTTTTTGCCAATCAATTTTAGAAATGTCTGTATCCCAAAATAAAGATTTCCTTAAAAGAGTTAGATCTGGAGTATTTTGCTTTGTTTTGCTTTTTTCGTCGTTGATATCAAAATAAGTTTGTAAAAGTGCAAGAGATCCTTCTTCTAAACTTAATTTTTCTTCAATTTTCAAAGCCAGCGCTACATTGAGTTTCCTTTTGCCTTTAGTAATTGCATTTAATGTTTGCGGATGTTCACCAATAGAAAGGGCAAAAGGACGCTGTGAAATCGCTTTTTTCTTAAGTAAGCGTTCCAATATTATTCCAGGGTGGATACCTTTGTATTTTTCTATTAATGTATTCATAATACAAATATAAACAATTTTGTTTATACTTTTGTATTGACCTTTCTAATTTTGATACTTCATCTTAATTTTACCGCAATAACAGTAATTTAAGTTGTTTGTTCATTTTGCAAGGTCAAATACTATTTTTAATCATTTTATTACTGTTATAGCAGTAATAATGCGCTTTTTGAATTAAAATATCCTTCAGTATTAATAAATTGATTATTTTTACCGTTAAAACAGTATAGAATGAATGATTTTGATTTAGGTACTTTAATTAAAGAGCATCGAAAAAAAGCCGGATTAACTCAACTTGAATTAGCCAACTTAGCAGGAGTAGGGAAGACCACTGTTTTTGATATTGAAAAAAATAAAGAAACAGTACGCTGGAGCAATCTTTTAGCAGTACTCCGTGTGTTAAATATTAAAGTAGAATTCAAAAGTCCGTTAACTAAATAAAAATGAGAAAAGCAATTGTTTTGGTACACGGGAAAAGAGCTGGGATTTTAACAGAAACAACTTCTAATGATTATCATTTCGAGTATGATGAAAATTATGAAGGTGATGCCGTTTCATTGACTATGCCTGTAAGTCATAAAAAATATAGTTATACATCCTTTCCTCCATTTTTTGAAGGCGTATTACCTGAAGGTGTAATGCTAGAGGGATTACTACGTATTGTAAAAATTGACAAAAAAGATTATTTCTCTCAACTGATAGCAACTGGAAATGATTTAGTAGGAGCAGTAACAGTTAAATTAATGGAAGATGAATAGATGTCCCATTACTTATGAATTATGCGGAACAGATAAGTACAGTGAAAAAGGACTTCGGTTGATAGCTCCTAAATTGACTTTTTTAAAGGATTTACCTTATACAGCAGTCGAACTTCGTCAGGAAGCTGCTAACAGGGCTAAAAAGCTGTCTATACAGGGTGTGCAACCAAAGCTTAGTGCAGCTATCTCGATAGTGGATCAGGAATTTAAAATTGTAGATCAATTTGGAACCTACATTATAAAACCACAGAACGATTTATTTCCACAATTACCGGAAAATGAAGATCTAACCATGCGAATGGCTAAAGTCTTTGGTTTAGAAGTTCCTTTTCACGGGATGCTATATGCTAAAGATGGTAGTTTGTCCTATTTTATTAAGCGTTTTGACCGATATGGTAAAGGAAAAAAATTAGCAACAGAAGATTTTGCCCAATTAACAGCAAATACACGAGATACAAAATATCGTTTTACAATGGAGAAATTGATTCCTGTACTTGACGAATTTTGTTCTTTTCCAGCTATCGAAAAAGCAGATTTCTTTAAAAGAATTCTTTTTTGTTATGTGACTGGAAATGAAGATATGCATTTGAAAAACTTTTCCTTGATAACTAAAAATGGTAAAACAACCCTTACATCAGTATATGATTTTTTAAATTCTACGATAGCTGTAAAAAATCCTGAAGAAGAAATTGCACTGACCTTGAAAGGAAAAAAAAGTAATCTAAAAGCAGCTGATTTTGTTGACTATTATGCTAAAGAAAGATTAGAACTCAACGAGAAAACAATTGCTAACATACTGCAACAAATGCAAGAAGCAATTCCAAAATGGAAAGAATTACTTGAAATCTCTTTTCTGTCAGGGGATATGAAAGAGAAGTATTTGGAGTTGTTGGAAAGTAGAGTAGGGATGTTTCAATAATCTAGATTTAAAAAGGTCGTAATTTTCAGCTACGCTAACATACCGGGTACTCCGCTACAAAGCGTGTAATGATGGGAAACTTTCAGCGAAATATCAAAAACATACCAATACTGAATCTTCCTTCATCTCAATAAAAATTGATTTATGTACTTACAGTTTGTACTTTTGCCCTTATGAATGATAACTTTATTAATGAATATTTTGGGATAGGGATACAAAATGGTAAAACGCCTGAAAATTTAGGTGTTTTGTGGCGAACGGCTCAAAACTTAGGTGCTACTTTTATATTTACCATAGGTAATCGATATGCCAAACAAGCCTGCGATACGCATAATGCAGTAAAAGCCATTCCATATTTTCATTATGAAACTTTTGAAGCTTTTTTTGAAAACTTACCCAAAGGAGCGCGATTGGTTGGAGTTGAATTAAATGAAAAAGCTTTAGATTTAGAGACCTTTGAACATCCAAGACGCTGTGTTTATTTATTGGGAGCAGAAGATCATGGCTTGTCCACAAAAGCAATGGATAAATGCCACCATTTAGTAAAATTTAAATCAGAAAAAAGCTTAAACGTAGCTGTCGCGGGCAGCATTATTATGTACGACAGAAACTTGCCTAAACCACGTTCTTAAAACATAATGGTGTATTGAAGTTGCCTTCAAAATATTCTCCGCAAAAAATGCGGTGATTAAGTAGATTATTCACCGCAGGTTTTGAATTGGTTGTTTTTATATCTAAAAGCTGTTTAAGAAATCCGGATTTGAAGAGGTTGTTGGATTAATTTGGAAATTAAAAGATGTGTTTTAAAGTGTCTTTTCAAATTCTTCCTGCAACTTAAAGGTTTCTAAGACTGTCTCAAGGGAAGTAATAAAATTAGTGTTATATGGATTATTTTCTTTCATCAGCTCAAGAATAACTTCCATTCGCTTTTTCACAATATTGTATTGAGCAAAGTACTTTATTGTATTTTTTTCATAGTTTTCTTTTAAATATTTAAATGTCAAAACAATGTCATCCAGACAGTTTTGTACATTTTTATTCTTTTTGTAATTAAATACGCATCTACGAGCTATACTTCCCAAATCGCCTTCCATTATCAGAAAACCAACTTCATAATCACCAAGAAACCAGTAGTCTACTTTATTTATTTTTTGCAAACGTAGAAGAAAGTTGCAATATTTTTGAAGAAGTCCTCTAGAGTAGAGCTTGTCATGTTCAATTTCAAAATCAAGAATATAAGGCATAAGTCCTTCGGCTTCACTACTTCTGTCATAGACATTTTTTTTAAACGCCTCGTATGCGCTGTCATATATCAAGTCTGCGCACTTTAGACGCAGAAAAAGTTCTGTATATTTAAGATTTTCGCTTGAAGAAAAAACGGACATCAGTCCATTCAACTCTTTATTGCATTTATTTAATATATCTTTATTGCGATTCTTTATAGCTTTATCCATATTATATGAAAAAATATATAAGAATTCAATCGTAATTTCCTTCAGATGTTCCGATACCTCATAGGATCCGTCAGTGTATTCTGGGACCTGAAAATCAGGTTCGAAATCTGACCTGATCGAATTTAAAAATACTATTTCTGACTCATTTGCCGTATTTTCTTTTAGCTGTGCTGACATTATATTTTTTAAGGTTTCAATACCATGGAAAATTAATTCCTCTTTATTATATTCCCTAAGACGGTTAAAATACCTTTGGAAAAAGTCATTTCTAAAATCCTTTAAATAATAAGCATATCTTTTTTCAGGAATTAGCTGCTTGTATATTTCTTCTATGGAGTGCCACACACAGTTAAGAATAGCTGAATTATTTGGCTGCAGAAGAGTGAAATCAATTATATTCAAATAGAAGCTTATCAGACGTTCAGTTATATATTTTCTTTCTTGCGTATCTTTATTTTCAATAATTAATTGGCCTAATTTTTTTGAACATTTAATAATGATAAGCTGCGCCTTAATTCTGTCAGATACTGATATTAATGCAATGGCAATATTCTGTACCTTTACTAAGTGATCATTCTCAAATGCTTCAGCCTCAATGTCTATATTGTTTTTTTTAGCAAGATTAATAAAAATTGTGTTGTTATTTATTTTTTCAATTTCCTGATCAGCTAATTTTCCAGGTTTCAGCGACGAAAAGTGATTAAATGCTACTGGGAAAAGAAAAAATATAGCGGCCAAAAATAAAAAAGCATTATAGTAAATGATTGAAACATCTCTGTCAAGTAGAGTTTCAAATGGGATTAATAAGCTCGAAATAAAAGAAGTGATTACAGTACAAACACAGAATGCTATAAATATAGAATTTGTCTGATTGACCAAAAAAGATTTATGAAAGTCGATTCCAGATTTTTGCTTGAAAAATTCATAAGCAACCAAAGTGACTGTAACATATATCCCAATTAATGAAGTAAGTGAACTAATTATAAGAGTTAAGAGTTCGTAAGTTTTAGAGTAATTTCCTAAATCTAAATAGTCAGGTATAAAGGAAAGGGGAATAAAATATAAAATGATCCAAATAGAAAAAACAAGAGTTAAGGTTAACAAAGTTAATCCATAATTTTTCCAACTTCTTTTAATACGAAATGACATATTCATAATAGTTTTTTAGCAAAAATAAGTTTATTTTTTTGCTTAGTGCAGTAGTAGTTGCATTTGCCATTTTCGGAGCAGCAAGTACTGACTCCATTGCTAAGGATGGTGCGCTTGCTCCTGATGTGAAGGGCTGGTATCATTTGAGCCCTACAGAACCTTGTATCGCTTCTACCATGTGTAATGAGCAAGGTACAGAGGTATGTACGGTTAATGATGAGCCAGGACAACAATTGTTTCGTAAGACTGCTAACACGGCTTGTGAGATTACGTTGTATAGACCGATTGATTAGTTGTTTTTAACTTCTAAAAATAATGCAGTTCTCTAACGGGAACTGCATTATCATTTTCATTTTTCACCTTTTTTACTGCTCAGCCATAAAGTTAGGAGCCATCCACGGTTTATATTCACCGTCTTTTAGATGGTAATCAAACCATTGATTTATTCTTGTGCTTAGGTCGACTTGGTTTTTGGGATTTTGCACTACATGTCTTTCGTTCGGATAAACGAGCATGACATTGTCTTTCTGCAATCGGCGGAGGGCCATGTGGAATTTGTAACTGTGGTCAACATCCACATGACGATCTTCTGCACCCGTCCATAAAAGTAACGGTATAGATACGCCTTGTGCCAATAGGATGGGGGAATTACGGTGGTAACGCGCTGGATCTTCAAAGAGTGTTTTCCCCATACGCATTTGCCCGTATTCATACCTTCTGTAATCGGCAGTTCTAAAATCCCAAGCCACATGTAGAAAATCAGCAGCCAAGTCGCTATAGGACGCTCCGGAAACCGCTGTTTTAAAAGGATTTTTTTGAGTAACGATAAAATTAGTTTCATAACCACCGTAAGAATGTCCAATCAATCCAATCCGGTCTTTATCGATGATCCCTTTTTCTGTAATACTTTGTACAGCGGCATTGATGCATTTTGTGGCCACTTCCCCAGTATTGCCTATTTCGTAAAGCATATTGGGTAAACATACAAAATACCCTTGTGCGGTGAAATGGCTCACATTGAACCCTCTAAAACCATGTAATGACGGCTTTTGATACAAGTGAAGGTCTGAGGTTTGTTTTTGATACACATGCACAATCATCGGATATTTTTTCTTTGGATCGTAATTCGCAGGATAAAGCAAAACACCTCCTACCGATTTTCCTAGGACTTCGAAGGAAAACAATTCTGATTTCCCATAATAGTATTCGTTGTGTTGCGGATTGCTTTGATGTACTATATTTTCCTTTTTAGTAATGGGATCGAATAGCACAACTTGCGGCGGTTCATCAAAATCTTGTTCCTTGTACATTATTTTTTTTCGGTCTTTTGTCAGCGAAATATCGTTGATCAATTTATCTTTAATGACCAATGGTTTTGCAGGCTGATTTTTATGGTAAATGAGAATTCCATTTTTCTGAGTTGGTTCCTCTATTGTTTTAAAATATAAAGGTTGCTTGAGATCCACCTGTGCGGCTTGCAATCCATCATAAATGTAGGTGTCGTCTGTTAATTGTGATTGAGTTACTAGACTAAATCGGGTTTGTGTTTCACGACCTTTAGTGATTCTTTCGGTCGAAGTCCCATCCGTTCTTACCTTCCAAATGTCATAGCTATCGTAAATGAGAACCTCTTTGTCATGCATTGTAAAGGCTACCAATCTTGAGTTGAGTGCATTAATAGCGTTAGTATCATTTATTTCGGTCTCCACAAAGTTGATTCCTTTAGTCAGTAAGCGATGCTTCTCTGATGCAAAATCATACGACCACCAAGCGTCATTTTTATAATACAATAGATATTTGCCATCCGGAGAGGATACGAGGTCGGAAGGCTCGCCCGAAGCTGCTTCAAGTAGTAACTTTTTTTCTGCTGTTTCCAAATTTGTAATGTAATAATCACGATCCCCTTGGTATTTGAATTGGGGTTCATACGCCAGTGGATTGCTGGTGATGGCGTACTTCATTTTTGCATCCAATTGAATAAAAGGGAGATTTTGGTCTGTAATGGGTATTGCTTTTCCAATGGCAGGCCACCAAACTGAAATAATGGGTCGTTTCCTCCAGTCATTCATATCTATTTTTCCCGGATAAATGCTCTTGTCAGACGTATTCCAGACTTGAACCGACGCTGGCTCTGGCATCGCTCGCTCCGTTTTTTCTTCCATTCCAAAAAATACCCGTTCACCGTCTTCTGAAATTATTAATTCTGTAGGGTAGGATGCCCCTATAGCATGCTTAGGAACGAGCGTTGGATGTTCAGAAAGATAAAGTGTAGCCAACTTTTGCGTTTGTGTATCGTAGGCATATACTGCTCCTCTAGCATTCTTTTCTATCGTTGCAGTACTCGGACTCAAGAAGGCCAAGGTGGTTCCCGTGGCATTCCATTCTAATTGTCCCAGTGTAGTTGCATTTTTAAAAAGGATGGTCCTTTTTAATTTTTTATCCAGGGCAATGAGAATCACTGTAAAATGGTCTGCTTCTTGCGTGACGCAGGCGACTTTGCTTTGTGTCGGATCCATTCTCCAAGACAAGAGGTTGGGTATTTCTTGCTCTGGCTTCCCATTAACATCGGTAATCAAAAGGGCAGCCTTTTCATTTAGCAGCCGTTTGAGTACGAGATGCTGATTGTTTCTTGATACTGCATATTCGGATACCTGTTCTAATAAGACACTACTTTCTTTTGTCAAATCGAAAATACTAAGGGTATTTCCGGGCTGTTGGTAAATTAATTTGGACTCTAACACAAAGTTTGGTTTGAATCCTTTTGCAAAAGCATGCGCTTTCAAGGACGTGGTGTTTTTTACAAAAAGCGTATCAGCTTTGGAATTATAATGATGGGTATAAGTTATCCAATTTCCCAGCTGCGAAATGCCCTTTGTAAAGAGTTGGTGCCAACGACCATAATCGTTGGGCGATAACTCTCTTTTTTGCTTCATTTGAGCATGGAGGGAGTGGAGGCAGGATAGGATTACTATTAAGTACAGTAGGTAGTATTGATATCTTTTCATTTTAATAGCCAGTGTTTTGTGGTTTTAAATTGGGATTGAGTAGCAGTTCTGTTTCGGGTAGTGGCAGGAGTTGGTCATTTGTATCCCATCCTGGTTTTGTAGCGGTCAGTGTTTCATCGAGCAGCATATTTCTTTTTAAATCAAAAAAGCGATGCCCTTCTGTAAATAGTTCGCTTTTTCGTTCTTTTACAATGGCGCTGATAATTTGTTCCTTGGTTACAGCTAATGTGTTCGATAGCCCCGCTTTATTTCGTATTTTGTTGAGGTCTTCTAGCGCAGTGATCAGCTCTCCCTGTTGGGCTCTTGCTTCAGCCCGAATCAAGTACAATTCTGCAATTCGAAACACAATAGAATATTCTAAGGAGCCCTGGGAATTGTTATAGGCTTTGTATTTATAGGCATGGTACCATACGTTTGTTCCATTCGTCACTTCCTTTATCCACTGTGTTCTTCTGAGATCTCCTGCTTCAAAAGAATTGACGAAGTCCAAACTTAAGGCTGAAACTGGTGGTGGTCCTTGTAAAAACACATGGGTTTCAGCTTCTAAGGTATTACGTCCATCGGTGTCAGGCAATAATTGCCAAATGTTACCCAAGTTATTTTTCAGGAAAACGGTTTCTAGGTTGCCATCATCTACATACAGCAGGCTATTGTTAAGTACTGCTGAAGCGCTATTAGCCGCTTCGGCCCACCTACCACTGTACAAATACAGTCGTGCCAATAGTGCTTGCACCGTGGCTTTATTGGGACGTATGCGTTCCGAACTAATGTATTCTACATCCAATAATGCTTCGGATTCTAGTAAATCCACTTCTACATTTTCATACACCTTTGTAGTTCCCATTTTACTAATTTTGGTGTTAGCTGTATAATCGGTGGTTTTTACATAGGGTATGGCACCATAAAGGTTGGTCAAATGAAAATGCAATAGGGCTCGGATGAAAAGCCCTTCACCTCTAAGCCGCTCCTTTTGAAATGCTGTGAGGGATTTGGAGTTTTCAACACCTTCCAATAGGGCATTGGTAGTATACAGTTGCTGATAAGTCGTGTTCCACCAGTTTTTAACATCCATATTAGTGGGCAACAGAATATTATTGTAAAAGGATGCATCTGTTTGACCTCCTGCACCATAAAAAGTCAGTTCATCGGTGTATTCGCCTAATTTTGACTGCATGCCATTTGGATTTCCGGTCAGCAAGCCGTTATCTCTTATTTGTGCATATATTGCACCTAAGGCAGCCGTGGCTGTGCTGTTGTTTTCAAAAACCAGTGGAGACGAAAGTTGGGTAGATGGAACATCGACTTGTACGAAATCATCACAGGAAAGCATTAATAGCGGAATGCAAATAGAAAAGAACCGTATAGCAGTTGTCACAAAGTAGTGAGACTTGCTTTTTTGGATAATATTTTTCATGATCAATAGTATTAGAAATTAAATTGTATCGCTGTCGTTATAATTTTTAAAGGAGGTAATGAATTGGTAATTAAAAATTCAGGGTCAGCTCCTTTGTAAGGGGTAAAGGTCAATAGGTTCTGTCCTTCCAATACTATTCTACATCCTGCACCTTTGAGCCATTCCTTTGGTAAACTGTAGCTTAAGGCTATATTTTTTAGTCTTATGAAAGAGGCATCGGTTATTGCACCATCACTGGCATAGAAGTTGGAAAAAGCTTTAACAGCGTCTGTCTTTTTTCCACTGGTAAAAAGTTGGTAAGTCGCAATATCACCCGGGTTTTGCCAATGATCCGCTAATGCTGTTGATTGGTTGGTCAGGGTTCCAGGATTCCCTAACAGGGCGTTATTGATGCTTTGTTTTTGTACAAAATGAAACAATAAATCCAACTGCCAATTTTTATATTTTATCTGATTTTGCAAGCCTCCATAGAATTTTGGGTTAAGGTCTACAATTGCTGTTTTGTCAGCGTCGGCCGTAATTTTTCCGTCCCCGTTGACATCCTTAAATTGATACAAACCCGTTTGAGGGTTTACTCCTTCGAAGTGGTACATTTTACGGATGTTAAGTGGCGATCCAATAACAAATTGATTGCGATAAGTGGAACCTTCTAAATCCGGGAAGGATACTAATTCATTCCGAAGCACGCTAATATTAAAGTTCGTACTCCACGTAAAATTTTTGGTCTCTAGGTTTAGGGTTCGTAGCGTGGTTTCTATACCAGTATTCTGTACGGTAGCATCCAAGTTGGCTTGTATGGAAGTAAAACCTGTAGTGGAGGGTAAAGGGATGCCTACCAATTGATTCGAAGATCGGTTTCGGAAAGCAGCTAATGTCAAAAATATTCGATCCTTTAGTACGCCCGTTTCCAGTGCGACTTCTAATTTGCGGTTGGTTTCCCAAGCAAAATTGGGATTGAACAATCGGGTAGGTAGTAAGCCAATCACTCCTTGGTAATTGCCACCCGTAGCGCTATAGGTGTCTAAGAACTGGTAATTACCAATTTGGTCACTCCCCGTAATACCATAACTGGCTCTTAGTTTTCCAAAGCTCAATACGCTATTCTTGAAGAAATTTTCTTCGCTAAAGAGCCATGCCGCGCCAAGGGCTCCAAAAGTAGCAAACTGTTTTCCTGGACCAAACCGACTGGAACCATCACGTCTGCCGGTCAAATTGAGGATGTATTTCTTGTTCCAATTCAAGTTGACACGACCAAAGAAGGCTTGGTATTTGTAAACGGAGTTATCATCAATGTCTACCGTTACATCCGAGGCTGCTGCAAGGTTGTTGATGAGACTGTTACTGGTAAAACCACTCGCGCGTTGCACCAGTTGACGAGCTGTTTGTTTCTGAAACGTACTTCCCAGTACTACATCGAGTGCAAGATCTTTATTTAGATTTTGTTTATAATGGAGTTGAGGTTCGATAATCCAAGATTGACGTGTCGTATTACCAATAGAAATTAAGGAATATTCAGGGCCTATTTCCCAAGCAGGGTTGTAAATGGTGGAGGGTTGCGAACTGCTTTCTTGGTGTTTTAAATCAGTGAAGCCAAAGTTAGATTTGATTTCCAAACTCGGCAGTAATTGGTAGGAAAGACCTAGGTTGGTCACTAAATCATAGGTCTTAGCCAGGAACTCCCCTTTTAAATTGCGTAATGGATTGTTGAATGTGCCATTTTCCCAATTGAGCTTGCCTTCTTCATCATACAATGCTGGTGCATTGGGAGCCAGTGTTCGTGATTCTCCAGTATAATTCTTTGCTGGTTGGTCGTTATCTTGAAGCGTATATCCGGCAGCAAAGTTGGTTTTGAAACGTTTGTCCTGTGAAGTATGGTTCAGGTTGGCTCTAATGTTTCCTTTTTGATAGTTGAAATCACCGGGAAATACGGTGGTTTCTTTACCGTAATTGCCACTGATGAGAAACTGTGTTAAGCCAGAACCTCCTGAAATAGCTGTTTGCACATTGGTTATTTGTGCTGTTCCTCCGGTCAATTTCTTTTGCCAATCAGTATATCGATTGGGATCCCAAGTACCGTTCACATCATAGGCATTGGCAGGATAATTTGTAACTCCATCGTTAGCGAAAGCCTCTTTGCGCATTTCAAGATATTGTTCGGTCTTCATCAAGTCGGCAAATCGGGTCACTTGAGCCGTTCCGCGTTGTAAGTTGGCAGAGAAAGTTGTTTTGCCTGCTTTTCCCTTTTTGGTAGTCAGTAGCACCACGCCATTCGCACCCCTTGAGCCGTATATGGCGGTAGCATCGGCATCCTTTAGAATTTCAATGCTCTCAATGTCGCCGGGATTGAAATTATTCAGCGGACTTGTGGGTAATGGCATAACGGTCGCGGTATAGCCTACGCCAATAGGATCAGAAGCATAGGGCACGCCATCAATAATGTAGAGCGGTTCATTACCGTCGGTTCTCAAGCTGTTTTGGCCCCGTATTTTAATGTCGAAACCGCTACCTGCAATACCAGAACTTTGCGTAATATTCACTCCTGCCATTCTGCCCTGCATCGTAGCCAAAACATTGGTTACTGGCTGGGTTTCTATATCCTTAGATGTGATGCGGGCGATGCTTCCGGTGCGTTCTTTTTCTTTGACGGAATAGTAGCCGGCATTGATGCGGACTTCCTGCAAGGAGGTGATGTCTTCCTGTAGCTGGATGTGGATGTTTTTGCGGTAGTTTATAGGGATTATGGCTGTTTTATAGCCTATGTAGCTCACGACTAAGGTATCATTGGCTTTGGCTAGGAGGGTGTATTTGCCATCAAAGTCGGATAGGACGGCATAATTGACACGGTTTTTTATGGCTATCGTCACACCTGGTAAGGGCACTCTGCCATCGGTTATGGTACCGCTTATTTGGTTTTGCTGTCGTTCAGACAGTAGTGGCCTCAGTAGCTTATTGGCTCGGGCTGGACTGCTGCTTAGTATGAACCCAATAAGGATTAGGTAACATAAAGCCGAAGCCGCTTTGTAAAATGAATAATTTTTCATAATTTTATATTTAATGTTTTTTATCGGTCTTATGTAATTCGCAAATAGCTTTTGATGCTTGCATCGTATTAGCATTATGCTCATTTCATAATATTGGTTTAGTCTAATGGAACATTAGTTTTATTAGCGATGGTCCTCTATTTCTGTTTGGCGACGTGGTAGAGGGCTTTTTCTGTTATACCACTGCTAGGCAGGGAGCAAAACAATTAACGGTGTTATTCTATCATAGGCAATGAGGTATGGTTAAGGGTATGATTAAAGGTGACATATTAGAGGCTTTGAGTTAAGTGTTACAGGCTAATTAAGTAGCGATTAGGCGTTTTTTTATCCGTTCTTGGCTCTTGTTTCTAGCATCTTTGCTTAAGCTCTTTCTTCATCAACCATAAATATAAAGGCATATCAATGTTATAAATGCTAGTATTAATAAGGCTTGTATTTGTCTGTAATATTTCATGTTATTTAGTAGGTTATTAGTTATCGGTTATCGGTTATGGGTTATGGGTTGTCAGTCCAGATAGTTATCACGATTGTTAATGGTTGTTCGTCCATCGTATTTCGTCCATCGTCTATCTTAATTCTATACTCTATATTCTCACATCTCATCGTCATCCTGAGCTGAGTTTATCCTGAGCTGAGCCAGTCCTGAGCTGAGCCAGTCCTGAGCTTTTGTCGAAGGATCGAAGGGTCGAAGGATCGAAGGGTCGAATAACACAACTCACATCTCACGACTCACATCTCACAACTCACATCTCACGATAAAAAACATCCTGCACCATTAATAAATTCAAATTAAATTAATGAGATCAATTGCTCAAAGGATCGTGCGGTGCAGGAGTGTCATTGCGAGTTTCGATAGCTATCGGAACGAAGCAATCTCGCTTTTACTTAGTTTATTTCATCATAGGCGTTTTTTTAGTCCCGATAGCTATCGGGATGGATTATCGTTTAATTTCCGTCACTTCGAGTGATTTTATAAAATAGCGATAGCCTTTTTATAAAATTGTATCGAGAAGTTGGTTCTCCGTTGATCTCCGTCACTTCGAGTGATTTTATAAAATAGTGACAGCATTTTTATAAAATTGTATCGAGAAGTCTGTTCTCCGTTGATCTCCGTCACTTCGAGTGATTTTATAAAATAGCGACAGCATTTTTATAAAATTGTATCGAGAAGTTGGCATAGGAATTCCTGACCGGTTCAGAAAAGTGCATTTTCCTGACTGGGATTATGTGGTTTAGTGACAGTAACCACGTTTAAAGCAAGGCGTTGTTTTTTTTAGGGGGCTTTGTTATTTTATTCATGGGCTTTTATAGTTAATGGTTAATAGTGAGTAGTTCATCGTTTAAAATTGGCATAGGGATTCCTGACCGGTTTAGAAAAGTGTATTTTCCTGACTGGGAATGATGAATTATGGGTTTGGGGGTTAAGAAGCTGCTTTTAGCTGTCTTATTGAAACAAAGTCTGAAAACTTTGGGATCGCATTTGGAAAATAGAAATAAAGACAATACTTTTAAAGTGCGAGTTTAAAGAGGAAGGGCTTCGATCTAGATGCCAAAGACATTTTAGGTTTTTTGAGATTGGCTATAAATGGGATTATTTTATGTAATTCCTTTTTTTATGTGTCAAGGCAGGGTTAAACGCTGCAGGATTACAATCCTGCTTGTTGTTTTTCTGGCTTGATGCCCTAATTGTTTCCGGTTTTGGGAGGGTAAAACAGCTTGTAACCCGTGGTTAAGGTGGTTTGATCGTGCTGATACATAAAAAAATCGTTCTCATAATTTATAGGTTTATGGTTATTGAACGACGTCTTTCAGGAAAGTAATGAAGAAAAAAATAAGGCGAACTTCAAAACTTTGAAAAGTGGTACCGCTAAGAACCCTACAATCGTAATTGTAGTCCACAAAGATTTACATGAAGTCCGCCCTATTAGATATATTACAAAAATAGTAAAATCTAATAGATAGTGGCGAACTCAAATCTTCTCATGTGGAATTTTAGCGGTTTTCTTTCATGAGAGACATCATTAATCAAGTCATAATCATACTTAATTAAAGTTTAATGTCGCATTAATATTTATACAAATATATAAAAGTTTTACGTTTAACGCAAAACTTTTTGATTAATTTTTTCAAAAATGAAATTAAATAGTTTAAAAAAAGTCTTTGACGATCAAAAAATTAAAAATCGCGTGATCGCAAAATATCTTGGAAAGTCAGAATCTACCATATCCCTATGGCGTAATAATAAAAGACAACCAACCCTCGAGGAGCTATATCAAATAGCTAAACTTTTACGTGTAAACATACACACTTTGATAGTTCCTACTAATTGGAAATACGAAACATCAGAAACTTATGAGGACTTTACTAAGAAGCTGAAACAGATGAAATAACAGAAAAATAGAAAAAGATGCCTAGGCATCTTTTTTTGTTTTAAATTTTAAACGATAATTTGAATTATTGAATTTTATCAAGCATTGTTAATGAAATCTATGATTTCTTTACATTTAGGATTGGTAGAAATTTTTTCTAGCGTAAGATAATCTGTAAATCCAATACAAACAGTATTTGCTCCACCAGACTGTTGTAATTGGCCTACAGTACCAATTAATGATTTACTTTTATCAAATTTATATTTCTCACTGGTCTTTGCACTCCTTTCTTCAAATATACCTGAAGTTCCAATTTTAATTTTAAACGGAAACAATCTATTTTCGTCATGATTTTCATCAAGAAAACTATTAGCATTTGAAAATATTTGCTCATTTCCTACTGTCATCAATGGTAATAGTATGTTTTCCAATTTACCTAAATTATTATCAACTCCAGTAAAAATATAACAACCAGTTTTTAATCCTTCACATTCTTCATAGCTGCCATTTTCAGTAAAAGAATCTTTATTTAAAGAAGTCAATATTTCTTTTATCTCATTTTTGACCTCTAATAATCTTCTTGCAACACCATTATTATCTGCATCAAAAAAATAAACAATTTTTATCGTAGTGTCTTCTGTAAAACGCCCTTGCTTTATTTCACCTTTTGCTGGAATGTATGACTTTACTTTCTCTAATAAAGACTTTCTAGAAGCTTTTTTTCCATCACCGCCTAATGAATACAAAAACAGATATGTTTCGTCACGTTTCAAGGAATTGGTGGGTAATAGAGTTTGCCTAATTTCCTGTATGTTTAGATCTTTTACTTCTGATTTGGAAGCTTCTCTAGCTAACATATGATTCATTGGTGAAGGAAAATCACCTAATTTTACACTATCATTACTTTTAAAACCGTCAGTTTTTAATATTTTGTTCAAAAACGCAACATCATGCGGGCCTTCACAAAGCGCTAAAATTATATTTTTATCCATCGTTATCTTATGTCAATATTTATAGATTCAACTAATTGCTTTAATTTATTTCCACTTAAAAAATTACATTCCAAATTTCCCTCCGCGTCAAGCTCTAGTGCATATGCCATTAATTCATCATCAGGATATTTATTTTCGACGAAAGCATCAATACATTCTTTACTATGTGTAGTCAAAAATACCTGAACATTGTATTTAGCTGCTAAACGCTGAATAAAATCTGTAAATTTTATCAATAACTTTTTGTGAATTGCACTATCAATTTCGTCAATACAAATTATTCCATCTTTACTATAGACCATGAATAATGTTATTTCAAATATACGTTGAAGACCTTCCCCATATTTAGTAATATCTAAAACATCAGTTAATGCACTAGAAGTTACAACAAATCGACTTTCATTATCTACGTTGATTAACTCTATCTTCTCAATATGAGGATCTAAATTTTCTTTAATAAAGCTAATTATTTCATCAAAATATCTATTTTCAACTGCAAAAGCATGTGCCTTTTTTAATAATTCACTATTATATCTATATGGACTTGTAAAAGTTGCGGGACATAAAATTGAAGATTTAATAAATCTTAAATCCGCATCTTTATTTGCATATAAATGCAAATTACTTTCAAAAGTTTCCTTATCAACTTTTGCTTGAACAGATATTGTGGACAAATACCCAGATTTGTCAATATCTTCTTCTGTTTTTTCAGAGGATATATATATTACAGAGTCAGATTTATTAAATTTACTTTCTATTTCAATAAAAGTATTAAAGTTCTTACTCACCCAATTTGAGTTTAGTTCGCCAATATATTTCCCGCGATATTTTTCTAATTGCACAAACGCATTTAGATCATTTAACTGACTAGAAAGGTAAAAAGCTTCTAAAATCGAAGTTTTCCCCATGTTATTACCACCTACAAATATGTTTACTTGACTTAAATTTTTAACATCAATTTTTTTTAACTTTCTATATTGATGAATAAATGTTTCGCTAAATTGTTTTCTAATGCTTGGAAAATATAAAGATGCAGATTTACCACTAAGCACTAAGTTAGATTGTGTGCTTGGAATTAAACGATCAAGTTTTGATTTGAGCTTTTCTATTTCTAGATATTCGTCAGGACTTAAATGTTCACTAAAATTAAACGCTACTTGGATTTCACTACCTATATTTTGAAGAGCATTTTTTAATCTATTTTCACTTATAGCATCACTGTAAGTATACCCTTCAGTAATACTCCGACTTTCTTCCATTTTTTTTACAGCATTCGAATCATTTATAAATTCTGAAATTTCTTTAACTTGACGGTACTGAGTTATGATTGGATCAATTGTTTTAGATCTTTCATTACCATCTTCATCAATTTCAATTTCTTCATCTGTAGAAATCCAAGTAAAAAATCTTTCAAGATTCTCCTTATTCGTGGCAATGTAATTATAATCATCCCATCCTATCCAGGATTTCAAAGAAGATGTACCTACAATTGTCTCAAAAATTGTAAACATGTTCGGTTCAAATTGATCTCCAAAATCACTTTTTTTGTATTGCTCAATAAATGATAAAGTTCTTCTGCTTCTCCTTAATTTGTGTTTCGTAATTCCTAACTTATCGCAAACTTCATCTTCCGATAGCCCATGACTTCTTATTAAATCATTGACTAATTGAGCTTCATTAACAGCTGACCATCTTTTTTTACCGCTAATATGGTGAAGCCCCATTGTAATTAAATGCTGTACTGGGTTTTCATCGGAGATTTCGACTAAATTGATACTTTTAAAATCAATTTCAGTTAATTTACCAACATCATTCCCACTTTTAAATTCATCATATAAAAATTTTAATGTTGCTGTTCGTCGATTACCTTCTAATACTAAATGTTTGTCACCAATAGCTTTAACTTGGATTTGATCAATATCCATAAAACCATTTGATTTAAAACTACTTATAAGATCTTGAACGTTAACTTGATTCTTACCTAAAATAAAGTTCAAAGTGCGTTGTTGTACTCGTTGATCCGCAGCTTCTTCATCAGTAACTACTTTATAGTCTTGACGATCAATGAATCTATAATTATTAGGATCTAAGATTAAACGGTCTATATGTCTAGAGATTCTTTTTGATTCCATGTTAGCGTCTATTTATTGTTATTTTAACTTAAAATAACAAATTTGGATTGTGTGTTTTTTTTAAATGCAATTTTTTATGCCAAATTTATTGAATAATTACAATTATTCAATAAATTTGAAAGATAATTCTTTAGAAATAATTCAAATCTTGTAATTATTAATCACAAAGCTATTGAAAGGTAATAATAAGCAATTTATTGATGGAATTGATTCTATTTTTTTACAAAACCCTTTTGAGATGCAAAGTAAATAATACTAGCAAAAGATAATCGATCAGAACGATTTAAGTCTCTGTTAGCATAGCAATATTTAAGTAATTCTTTGCTTTTGAATTCATTATAATTTTCACCGTCCATTCTACAAAGTATAAGAAAGTAATTTTCTCCTAAATCGTAACTAAAACTATTAGCGATAATTACTGCGACCTTTACCCAACTTGAAAAATCATTAGTTATAGATAAATTTCTGCTATTGAGAAAAGTAATTATTTTCTTTAATAACTGACGATCTAGTTGGTTATTAAGTCCCTCAGTAGCAAACGCATTTTTTGGTACAGATTTAATTTTAGTTGACTCGACTGTTTTTTTCTTTTCGTTAGGTTTTTTGTCGGGAACATTAATTAATTCGTCAAAAATTACTGAATCATAATTGATGTATATATCTGGGTCCCATGAAACGTAACATAATCTTGTAATATCACTTCCACTTTTATCCAACTCAATGTTATATTCTTGCAAAAAATAAATACTTAACGAAAAAAAGAAATCTTTATGATTTTCAATTGTGGAATCGACTTTTATAAGTCCCTTTAATCCTTGAAAAGATGGAGAATCCCACAGTGCCATAATATAAGGGTCCTTAACTAATTTAGCTTTGACTTTATCAATATCCTCTATTTCATCTATATCAATAACAATTAAACTATTGTAGGAAGATAAATTGGATAATTTCCTTCCATTCTCAAACAATCCACAAAAAGAGACAGCTTTTAATTTAGATTTATTTTTTTTATATAGCTCTTTATTTTTTTCATTAATGAGTGTTTTTCTGCAGTTATTTATTTCCAATTTGTACTTGCCAGACCTTATATCATCAAGTTCCTGTTGAAGTGAGGTTTCATTCCCTATTGTATTAAAAGCATTGTTAAAAATTGACAGTCTATAATTAAGCATTTTCCTTTTTTTATTCAAAATTAACATTATATTTGTAATAAAGTGTCAGGTAGGTGTGGTTTGTTTTAGTACAGATCATTCATTTGAAGCAGCTCTAATTATAAGTGACTCAATGTTGCTGTTTGTTTAAAGTTCACATTTATATCTTCATATTAATTAATTCGCCGACACTTTTTTTTATGATTTCACTTCCAGAATGTTTTTCAGAAGAAAATATAGTAAAATTACTCGCTAATTATAGAGCGAAACACTCCCATAGAAGACATAAACTTCATATGATGAGAGATATAAGTTTACACTACAGTACAAAAAAAATCCAAATTAGTAAATCAAATATAGAATTTGAAAAATTACAAAGTGTTTTTCCTAAAAGAAGAAAATGGTTAAAACTAAATGAGCAAGAAAGGAAAAAGTATGATAACAGCATAAAGCGAGTTGCCGAAAGATTATATAAATGTTATGCCTTTTACAAGAAAAAAAAAATTCCTTTAGAACATTGTGAAGAATGGTATCAAAATTTAATCTCTTTAGTTAATGATATTAGACAAAAAATTGAGAATCTAGAATCATATGAAATGGAAAGTCCAAAAATTTTCGGCATTCTTAAAAAACTAGGAAAAGTTAAGACCGAATATAGGCCAATCGCAATTTACGAACTACAAGACAGAGTGATAAGTTCTTTAACTTCAAGATATCTGACTGATTTTTTTGATCAGTATTTTTTCGATTGCTCATTTGCCTTTAGATCGTCAAAGAGAGATGTCAAATATAACCATCATAAGTCTATCGAAAAAATCATTGATTATAGAAGTCAGAAGAAAAACATCTGGGTCTCGGAATGCGACATTCAAAAATTTTTCGATACAGTTAATCATAATCACATAAGGGAAGTTTTTACAGGTCACATAAAATCAATTGAGCTATTACATAACAAGGCTGTCGATAAGGATGCAATTTTAATCTTTAATAAATTTTTAAATTCTTTTTCATTTAACATAGATGTCTATCCGAAGAATAACATAAAAGAGTTTTGGAAAGATAATAAATTAAAAGAGAACGGGTATTTCAAATGGATTGAAAAAGATCTAATAAAGGACTATGGACTTGAATATCTTGATAATAGAATCGGTGTGCCTCAAGGAAATGCCATTTCATGTTTTATATCTAATCTTCTACTGCATAATATTGATTCAAAGGTTAGAGAGGTTTGCAGCGATATTTTCTATGTTCGCTTTTGTGACGACATGATTTTAATGCATGAGGACAAAATTAAATGTCAACAAGGTTTGGATGTGTACAAAGCCGAACTCAAAAAAAATTTTTTGTTGTACCATGAACCAACCTATTGTGGAGATTATCTTATAAAAGAAAATTGGAAAAAATTTTGGAGGGAAAGTAAATCAAAGGAACCATATCTATGGGCAAATCCAAAAGAAGAACATAATGCTTTTCCTTGGCTATCTTTTGTTGGATATCAAATCAAGTATGATCAGGATGTAAGATTAAGAAGAGATGCCATTAGAAAAGAAAAAAGAAAACAGGTTATGCAAGTGGAAAATGTTTTGAAAGCCATTGCTATCAAAGAAGGGAATTTAAATAATACTTCAAGGAAATCAAGTAATCAGCTTATTTTTAGTCTGCAAACAAGATTAAGTTCAATGTCGGTTGGAAGAATAAAATTGCATAACTATAAATCGGCAGAACAGGGTTTGTGTTGGACAAATGGTTTTGAGATGGTCAAAGGGAAAAATAACAAAAGTATTTCTAAACAACTTAAACAGTTAGATTCCTTTAGAGAAAAACAAATTTGGCGATTGAGAAAGGAATTAAAATCTTTAAGTAAAAAGAGTGAAAATCCTGATTTACACGAAAAAGATATGTTTTTCGGCTCTCCTTATAGTTATCATAATTACTTAAATAATCATAAAAAATTTTAATTGAAATTTTGTGAGATTAAAGCTTTATTGTAATTTACGTTTATATAATGAGTATTTACGTTATAACTGAAAATAACGGGTGTAAAATCCTTAATCTCGTGAACCTCATAAGTAAAAGATCCTTTTAAAATAGAAACAAAAAAACTAACAATGATAACAGTTACTTCAATTCCATTATCGCTAACAAGTAAAGAATCCGCTGCACGAAGTGTTCGTTTCTACGCTACGCAAATGTCTCCTGACTTTGCGTTTTTTTATAATGTTCTTAAAAGCCGTAAACATAATAAAAGTCTCCTGACTCATATCTTTGTAGAAGTAATCATTTAATAACCCGCTGTAGGAAGTGTTCCCCCCGCTACCGCACGAACCCAGCTATTCGAGGTCTCCTGACCTCGAATTACTAGCAGTTGTCTTAAAGCTATGAAGTGGTTGCATCCGCATTTGAGATAACCGCTCCACGAAGTGTTCGTCTCTACGCTGCGCAAACGTCTCATGACTTTGCGTTTTTTTTTAATGTTCTTAAAAGCCATAAGCATAATAAAAGTCTCCTGACTTTTTCCGTGAATGCCTTTAGAACTACATGTTTTTCAATAAATACACAGCTCTTCGGGCTCCCACGCTGCTGCACGAAATGAAATTCAGCGAAGCTAATCCTTTCGTGTGGTTCGTGATTAAAGTGCAAAATTTGGTAAAAACTAAAAACTATTAATTATGTGGATATTCCGCTGCAAAGGTCGCCACGATTCCGCTACAAAGTACGCCACCCATTCCGGAGCAAAGGTCGCCATTTATTCCGGAGCAAAGTACGCCACTTTATTCTTGATTTAACATTTTTAACGGACTGACATTCCGGCATAAAGGTCGCCACCTATCCTGGGTCCATTATCTCACTAAGTAGAGATTTAACCGCCAATTACTATAAGTTTGGTTTATAATCAAAAAACCACTTGCAGTATGGCAAATAAACTACTTAGTATGATTAAGATAAGACAGATACTTTTATTCTTAGAACGTGGTGCTTCACAGCGTTCTATAGAAAAAGAAGTCAAAATTTCTAGAAAAACAATCGCACTGTATTTGCAAAAATTTGCGCAAACTGGAGTTGATTTTAAAGAATTATTAAAGCGTTCCGATCAGGAACTTGAGCGGATACTAGGGCTTATAAAGCCTGTTTTAGTGGAGGATACTGATCCCCGGAAAGTTCATTTTAACAATCTGAGTGGGTATTTTAGTAAGGAGCTTAATCGAACCGGTGTAACGCGTCTACTGCTTTGGGAAGAATATATTAAAGAATATCCATCAGGCTTTCAGTATTCCAGATTCTGTGAACTTTTACAGGATCAGGAGAAGGTAAACAATGCCGTGATGCATTTTGTCCATACTCCTGCAAAGCTACTCGAAGTAGACTTTGCGGGTGATATGCTTCACTACGTAGATACTTCAACAGGTGAACTAATAGCATGTCCGGTATATGTTGCAGTACTTCCCTTTAGTGGTTATGGCTATGTAGAGGCTTTACCAGATGCAAAACTACCTCAAGTGGTTAAAGCTTTGAACCATACTATTGCCTACTTTGGAGGGGTTCCCCTGACTGTTAAATCAGACAACATGAGGCAATGGGTGTCTAAAAGTTGTAAATATGAACCCATATTTACTGATATGCTCGAACAATGGGCAAACCACAATAATGTCGCTTTGCTGGCAGCTCGGCCCTATAAACCAAAAGACAAGCCTTCCGTTGAAAATAATGTAAAGATCACTTATAGGCGTATTTATGCCGCTCTGCGTAACGATACTTTTCATAGCCTTTCCGAACTTAACAATGCCATTAGAGAGAAACTCAATAGTCATCATCAGTTGAACTTTCAGAAGAAAGTATTCAGTAGGCTGGAGTTGTTTGAAAGCCAAGAGAAAATACTATTACAGCCTTTGCCGGAATCCTCATACAGTATCAGACATTACACCAAGGCAAAGGTGCAAAAGCACTACCATGTACTTGTGGGCGAAGACTGGCACTTTTACTCTGTTCCATACCGCTACATTGGAAAGGAGGTACGTATTTCTTATGATCAAGACATCGTAGAGATCTATTCTGATGGACAAAGAATTGCTGTACATACTAGGAATTATACCAGCCATGGCTATACCAGTACCAAGGAACATATGCCCGAAAGACACCAGGCCATTAGTAATCAACGTGGATGGAACCCTGAATACTATCTCAAAAAAGCAGCAGAAAATGGACCGCATACTTTTGAATTCTTCAAAAAAGTAATGGACAGTAAGCTGATAATCGACCAGTCCTATACCGCTTGTCTGGGGTTGCTGCGATTAATGAATACTTATGGCAGTATACGAATGGAAGCTGCCTGTAAACGGGGTTCAAGGGGTAACAAGATCAGCTATGGGGTCATTAAAAGTATCCTGGAAAACAATATGGATTTACTCGAAGAAGAGGCTCTTGCTGAATTCCGTATCCCCGAACACAGTAACCTCAGAGGTCCTGAAGCCTATAATTAGACAACTTATAAAACCTTAATAAATGAACACACAAAACACATTAGAACAGCTTAAAGGTCTTAAATTGACGGGCATGGCTAAAAGGTATGAAGCCGCATTATCACTTCCTGTGCATGAAATAGAAGATGTCCATTCTTTGATTGCTATGATTACTCAGGCAGAAGTAGAATACAGAGAGTATTCCAGAACACAAAAATATCTAAAGGCTAGTAAACTGCGTTATCATGCATTGCCGGAAGATATAATCTGTAATGCAGAAAGAGGCATTACAAGAGAACAAGTCTTAAGGCTTTCTGATGGTATGTTTATTGAAAAAGGCGAAAATGTCCTGATCACCGGTGCCACTGGTTGTGGCAAATCTTTTATGGCCTGTGCCTTAGGGCGCAGTGCTTGTTTGCTTGGTTACCGTACCCAGTACTTTAGCATGAACAAGTTCATGGATGCCGTGACCCAAGCTAGGCTTGACGGTTCATATCTGAAATGGATCAGGGGCATCTCTGCAAACAAGTTGCTGATCCTGGATGACTTTGGATTGAAAGCCTTAAATAATGATGCAAGGATTGCCTTGTTGGATATACTCGAAGATAGATATGGTTTAGGATCAACTATGATTACTTCACAGTTGCCAGTGGATACTTGGTACAACTTCATTGAGGAACCAACTCTGGCCGACGCGATAATGGACAGATTGTCAGCTTCAGCACACAGAATAGCATTAACGGGTAAATCTTTGAGGACTAAAAAAAATCATTAACTTTGAAAAATATCATCTTTACTTAGTGATGATAAAGGACGGTTTAACTGGCGTACTTTGCTCCGGAATAAATGGCGACCTTTAGCGCGGAATGCTGGCGTACTTTCTTCGGAATATCTATTATGAGTAGAAATTATAAATTTCACAATCCAGAGGGATTGTATTTTATAAGCTTTGCAGTGGTAGCTTGGTTGGATGTATTTACGAGGAATGAATATAAAGATTTGTTTTTAGAGAGTTTAATTTTTTGTCAAAAAAGCAAAGGTTTAGAAATTCATGCTTGGTGTACAATTGAGCTTTGGAGCAATAAGGTTATTCAACAAAAGATAGATTAAGTACATAATAATCCTGTAGAAGAAGGTTTAGTTTATAAAGCAGAAGATTATGTATATAGTAGTGCCATAGATTATTCGGGGCAAAAAGGATTAATTGACGATGTAGTAGTTTTTAGAATGTATGATGTTTAACGATAATTAACCACACGAAAGGATTCGTGCGGTAGCGGGGGGAGATATGAAAAAAAAGTAATTTATTCCATTGTATTTATCCTTTTTGTAACATCATTTTTAATTCTTTTTCTAGTACAGATTTTTATATTCCAAAACGAAAAACTTTAGAATGTAATAAAATCTTAGGAAATTGCTGGGATAATGCTGTAGCAGAAAGCTTCTTCAAATCCTTGAAAACGGAATTGATTTATGGGAACAAACTGATTTCTAAAGAACAAATGAAACTGGAAATCTTTGACCCGAGCGAAGTGAACAGGCGAAGCAATACATTGAAATTTGGTACAACAGAAAAAGGAGACATTCTGCTTTGAACTATGCAACTATTGAAGAATTTAACAATCAAATTAATTACAAAAATGTAGCTTAACTTATACTGTAGGTTTTATTTGCATATCCATGTAAGATAAGATAAACTAAACAAACAGGATAGTAGGTAATTGGTTATAAATAGTAATTACATACAATTTCCTTTACCTTCAGATAAAATCTGACCTGTAACTCCATCAACATTAATATATTTATAACAATAAGAACCATTATCTGTTTTGTCGTAAAAAATCACATAAATATGTTTGCCTGTTTCTCTATCAATTTCTCTACTAACTGATATATTATTTTTTTCATCATTTAGGTCCATTTGATGTGTTGTTTTTATTCTAGCAATTAAATCATAAACAGAAAAAGGATAATTTTCATCATAATTTATTTCTTTAGTTATTTCTCCTTTTTCATTATAGAATTTTGCAACACCATATGGCATTTGATCGAAATAGTTTCCAGAATTTTTAATCATTAAGGTTTCTTTATAGTAATTAGAAATAGTTTTAAATTTTCCATTCATTTTTTTAGCTTCCTCGTAAAAACAATCATTCTCATCACTCCTTTTAAAAATGCTATCACCTTTAACAATTTCATATTCTTTTTTTCCTTTGTTATTTTTTTTGAAACTCTCTAGGTCAAATTTTTTCATAATAATTTTATTATTTATAGGTTTTATTTGCTTTTTATATGTATTGCATCCCATCAAAAAGATGCAGGATATTATCATTATTGCTTTATTTTTCATAAATATTTTTCTTTAGGTTTTCATGCATAATATCCCACTGCCATTTAAAAGTTGTTTTTTTATTTGGAGTATAACTCATAATATTGTCAGTAGATTTTGTTGGGTCACTATCCGTCCTAGCCGGATTATTTAAGCCATAATGATATGTGTATTTTTGGTTTGGTTGTTTGATACTGCCATCTACATGAGTATGAAGTAACCCTAATCCATGGCAAATTTCATGAGCTAATGTGGTATTATTTCAAACTAATTTTTGTAATTCCTTCACTTACTATTTCACCCGTTTGTCCATTTACAGTAATGTATTTAGATTGTCCATTTTGAAGAATTTTATTTTTATCCTTTTCATACACAATCATATATATATTACGTGACTTATCAAAATTTCTAGTTACATAACTCTTTTCACTAGTATTATTTAAATCTATTTGATGTGTTACTTTTATTTTCTCTATTAAGTCATAAACAGAAAACGGATAGTTTTCATCTCTATTTATTTCTTCAATTAATTCTCCTTTTCCATTATATCTTCTAAAAAATCCAAAGGAAAAATCATAAAAATAAGCCCCTGATTGAAACATTAAATGATTTTTTATATCATAAGCAAAACCACTATAAATCACTTCATTTTTTTTCTTTCTACGTTCTAAATAAACATCCCCCTGCTAGCGCGAGCATCTTGCTCGTGCCGAAAACAAAATTAATTAAGATCAGTAATCCCGATAATACAGCATTACATTCCATAACTGCCAATGAAAAAGGTACTAATCTCCCCCGATGGCTCGGAAATCTAGGTCAGCTAGCCGATAGCGCTGATTTTTAACCTGATAGCACAGAATTGCATTCCGTAACTATCAATAAAGTACGGTTAAATATTTTAGAGAACAAAATAGAAAAATATATTGTAAAAAAGAAAGGACTGAAAAGACCTTTTTAAGATTATAATGTCCCCCCGCTACCGCACGAAATGAAATTCAGCGAAGTTAATCCTTTCGTGTGGTTCGTGATTAAAGTGCAAAATTTGTGTAAAAACTAAAAACTAATAATTATGAGTAGAAATTATAAATTTCAAAATCCAGAGGGATTGTATTTTATAAGCTTTACTCATGACATATTTATTGTTTTTTATAGGTATTCGTGCATCCGCTTCGCTCAAGTGCAGTGGTTAGCTTGGTTGGATGTATTTGCGAGAAATGAGTATAAAGATTTGTTTTTAGAGAGTTTAATTTTTTGTCAAAAAAGCAAAGGTTTAGAAATTCATGCTTGGTGTACAATTGAGCTTTGGAGCAATAAGCTTATTCAACAAAAGATAGATTAAGTACATAATAATCCTGTAGAAGAAGGTTTAGTTTATAAAGCAGAAGATTATCTATATAGTAGTGCCATAGATTATTCGGGGCAAAAAGGATTAATTGACGATGTAGTAGTTTTTAGAATGTATGATGTTTAACGATAATGAACCACACGAAAGGATTCGTGCGGTAGCGGGGGGGGGGGGTGGTCGGAGGAAAATAAAATCCTTTTCGTCACATCTTTGTTTTATAAAATAGCATTAGTATATTTATATGTAAGTATTCAGGGAATTAAAGATTTTATTGCTTTGATAGTCATATCTAGTTTATAGAGATTATAACCAGGACCACTTATAAAGCTCCAAGAAATTATGAAATAAAACAAAATGCTTGGCAAACTAGCTACTAAAAAAAAGTTTTGTAAATCTAATTTGGGTTTTCCAACTCTTTCTATAAAGTCTTCTTTCCAACTTTTATAGTATAATATAGATTTAAATCCAGAAAAACTAATACTTATTGCTCCCACTATTGAAAGTAGCATTATTCCATTAACAATATTTAATGTTGGCAGAATAATGGCAAAAAAAAGAAAAAACACGACAAACAAAGACAGCCAAATAATGAAGGTTCTTTTATTTTGTTTTGGGTATGTTTTTAATTGATGTTCCAAAATTTTATTTTTAGCAGCTTCAATCAGGCTATCAAATTCATCTTCATTTATTTCTTGTTGCTTTAAAAATCTTTCAATGTCATAATCCTCGTAACCAGCATTTATTTTATCAACAATGGCTTCTATAATTTGTTCGCTTTTCATTATCATACTATAAATTAATTCTTTGTGTTTTATAATCTGCAGACAAATAGAATCTTAGATTAAACTTCAATTTAACAAAATATTTTTTAATTATACTGTAATTTTTTCTAATTTATTTGTCGTTACCCAATCGATCCAAGTTAATATTATTTCTTTAATATCATTAGTCGGAATAGAAATTGGTGGAGTTTCTTCATTCAAATCATTTATAAATGAAGTTTCTGATCCTATTTCAATAGATGCCATCATTGCAGAACCATCATTTAAGGGATCAAAAGGTAATCCATTTTGAGCTCTTGATATTGTATCTAAAATATTACTTTGGAAACCTTCAATATTTCCACCTATAAAATAATCCGAAATATATCTGCTTACCAAATTATTCTTAGTTGGTAGTACCCATGCTTCTTTTCCTTCGTTAGTATTTTTAATAATGAATGAAATATGATATTGTGATAAAATTTGATTATTCATTTTTTTTAAAATTTTGGATTTAATAAAATTGTAGTTGTATAATTATAATATTTTATTCCATTTATAGTAATTTCACTTTCTACAACTAATTTCACAGGACAACCATCAGTGAAATGTGAAGAAATAATCTTTCTTCCGTTTGAATCAAAAGGAATATCTGCTCCTTTAGAATGCACATAAGATACTTCTTCAAGAAATTCTCTACTACTCATTCCTTCAACCCAAGTATGTAAAACTTTATTTTTAACATGAACTCCATTAAATGTTGATGGATTTGGATTAACATACCCATTCTTTCTCATTTTTATACCATTTCTAACTCTTTTATATGTTCTATTTCCGTATTGCTTGACTTCAGTGATTTTTGAATCATCTAAAAAAGCATATATTAGCTTATTATTATCAAACAGATCAGGCCCGAAATGTCCTCCAACCCATTTCCCATTTATCTCTTTTATTTCTTTCAACTTTACTATTTCAGAAGTTGTATAATTAAATCTGTTAAAACTGTATAAAAAATTAAAATCCCCTTTTGAAAATTTAGTAGTAACGAAAATTTCATCTTTCCAAATATCTACAAGGGTATATTGCTGTACACTACCATTTACATTTCGTGCATATTGGACATTCATTACCGTCCAATCCGCTTCTTTTTTAAGATTATAAAAATCAGCAAAAAAAGCATATTTTTCATCTTGTGTAAAAGTACTAAATCTAGTTAAAATTTTATCATTTGCGTAAGAAGATAAATTGTTTAATTTTAGTTGCATCAAATCTATCAAGGATTCTACATCATATATTGCCCTAATAGCGTATAAAACGTATATGTTTTGTGGGGGGATTGTTACCGAATAGCTTCGCTAAATATAGAGCAAAGCTTTTATTCATAATTGGCTCAAAATTAGAGTTTTTGAGCCTTGAATTTATAATTGTTGTTACTCTTTTGTAATTCTGTCGAGTTCTTTCAAAATGGTGGGAATTCTATAGTCGCCTTTCATATTTTTTATTAGATTAGTGGCACTATCTAAATCGATACCAATTGATGATACATAGAGTGGCTTTTTACTTTCGCCTCTAAAGACTTTTTTTACTGTATTTTTATTTCTGAAAAACGAGTTTTTGGCCACACCAATAACAGGTATCTTTTTATTTAGACTTTCCCATGTATAACCTCCTAAGCCAAAAGTACCATCATCATCAACATAGATGTGTCCATCGATAATTACTGCTTCAATATCGTTTAAATTAACTTTTTGAAGAATACTATCAATGCATGGTAACTCTCTTTTATAAAACTCACCAGACACATAATCCTCAATACCTGTTATTTGATCAATAACTATACTTTGTGGAGTTTCATCTTCGCTATTAAACACAACAGCTACAACTTTAGCTTCATTTTCTTTGTAATAGACATCTATCGCTAATAGCATTAAATAATTTTTTTGATAAGATTTCCATTATTATCATACTCCACATGGCTAATTAAAATCCCTTGTTCATCCCATTTTTTGAAAGCACCATAAATTGTATCATATTTTTCAAAATACTCTATTTTTAATTTTCCATTAGGCCAATATTCTACCTGACGACCATCAAGAATACCTTCTTTTAATTCAACTTCTGAACATAATTGATTAGTGGTTGGAAAATATTCATACATAATTCCTGTAAAAAGATCACCACTGTATAGACAAACTCCTGAGCCCCAGTTTGTTGGAGTATCTCTTAATGTAATATTAACGTCATTTGTGTCTATTCTCATCATAATTCTAAATTTATTATATTAATGTAAAGGTTCGATAAAGGTAAGCAAATCTAAAATATGATAGCAATGAGCACATCTACACATTACTACATCTTCTTGTCCAAGACCTTTCTGTATATTTCGTTTATATCCCCGCTACCGCACGAAATGAAATTCAGCGAAGCTAATCCTTTCGTGTGGTTCGTGATTAAAGTGCAAAATTTGGTAAAAACTAATAATTATGAGTAGAAATTATAAATTTCACAATCCAGAGGGATTGTATTTTATTAGTTTTACTCATGACATATTTATTGTTTTTTATAGGTATTCGTGCATCCGCTTCGCTCAAGTGCAGTGGTAGCTTGGTTGGATGTATTTACAAGGAATGAGTATAAATATTTTTTTTTAGAGAGTTTAATTTTTTGTCAAAAAAGCAAAGGTCTAGAAATTCATGCTTGGTGTACAATTGAGCTATGGAGCAATAAGCTTATTCAACAAAAGATAGATTATGTACATAATAATCCTGTAGAAGAAGGTTTAGTTTATAAAGCAGAAGATTATGTATATAGTAGTGCCATAGATTATTCGGGACAAAAAGGATTAATTGACGATGTAGTAGTTTTTAGAATGTATGATGTTTAACGATAATGAACCACACGAAAGGATTCTTGCGGTAGCGGGGGGCTTTTGAAAATATTTAAAAATATTTTTTGGTAGAAAATAATTTAAGTCATAAACTTACAGAAGGAATAATCCTATTTATAAAATATTCTAAATTTTATTAAATCAACAAAATATAACCTTCATAACTAATGAAAACAAATACATTCTCAAATAAAAAAAACAGAATTATAACACGGTTCGTACTACTTTTTACTGCATTAACAGTAAGTCAAATAAGCTATAGTTGTTTCAAAGAAAAGAATGTTTCTCCTGTTTATAGTGAAATCCCAGATGCCAACTTTAAAGCATATTTAAAAACGATAGTACCAAATGCTTTTACTCCTGATAATAAATTCATTTCAAATCATCCTTCTGTTGTTTCTTATAACGAAAGGATTAGTGTTACTGGAAAAAATATTACTTCTTTGTCTGGAATAGAATATTTCACTTCTCTGACACGACTTGATTGTCCAGAAAACAAACTCACCTCCATTGATCTAAGCAAAAACAGAGCTTTGACCGTGCTTTTCTGTGGCTCCAACCAGCTCACTACACTTGATATAAGTAGAAACGTGAATTTAACAAAACTTGGTTGCTCCGATAACCAACTCACTACACTTGATATAAGTAAAAATACGAATCTGACTTGGCTTAATTGCGTTATGAATCAACTTATTACTATTAATTTAGGAGAAAATAATGTTTTGAGAACCATTTTCTGCTACAATAACCAACTCACCAATCTTGATATCAGTAATAACACGAATTTGACACGGCTTGAATGCTACAAGAACAAACTCATTACTCTTGATATAAGTAAAAACAAGAGTTTAACAATGCTTTATTGTTATTATAACAAACTCACCTGTCTAGACGTAAGTAATAACAACAGTTTAGTAATCCTTGCTATAGATGAAGCTATTAAATGTTGCCATCCTAGTATAAAAGCTTTTTGTGACAGAAGAGGTGATTTACTCACCGGATTTGCACGAATACCACCATTTACCTGTCCATAATTTTATAACCCCACGAAGTGTTCGTCTCTACGCTACGCAAATGCATAATGACTTCCCCCCGCTACCGCACGAAATGAAATTCAGCGAAGTTAATCCTTTCGTGTGGTTCGTGATTAAAGTGCAAAATTTGTGTAAAAACTAAAAACTAATAATTATGAGTAGAAATTATAAATTTCAAAATCCAGAGGGATTGTATTTTATTAGTTTTACTCATGACATATTTATTGTTTTTTATAGGTATTCGTGCATCCGCTTCGCTCAAGTGCAGTGGTAGCTTGGTTGGATGTATTTACGAGAAATGAGTATAAAGATTTGTTTTTAGAGAGTTTAATTTTTTGTCAAAAAAGCAAAGGTTTAGAAATTCATGCTTGGTGTACAATTGAGCTTTGGAGCAATAAGCTTATTCAACAAAAGATAGATTAAGTACATAATAATCCTGTAGAAGAAGGTTTAGTTTATAAAGCTGAAGATTATGTATATAGTAGTGCCATAGATTATTCGGGGCAAAAAGGATTAATTGACGATGTAGTAGTTTTTAGAATGTATGATGTTTAACGATAATGAACCACACGAAAGGATTCGTGCGGTAGCGGGGGGGGTGGTCGGAGGAAAATAAAATCCTTTTCGTCACATCTTTGTTTTATAAAATAGCATTAGTATATTTATATGTAAGTATTCAGGGAATTAAAGATTTTATTGCTTTGATAGTCATATCTAGTTTATAGAGATTATAACCAGGACCACTTATAAAGCTCCAAGAAATTATGAAATAAAACAAAATGCTTGGCAAACTAGCTACTAAAAAAAAGTTTTGTAAATCTAATTTAGGTTTTCCAACTCTTTCAATAAAGTCCTTTTTCCAACTTTTATAATATAATATAGATTTAAATCCTGAAAAACTAATTGCTATTGCTCCAAGTATTGAAAGCAGCATTATTCCATTAGCAATATTTAATGATGGCAGAATTATACAGAAAAAAATAAGAAACACTACAAACAAAGACAGCCAAATAATGAAAGTTCTTTTATTTTGCTTTGGATATGTTTTTAACTGATGTTCTAAAATTTTATTTTTAGCCAATTCGATTAAAGTATTAAATTCATTCGGATCTATTTCCTTGTGTTTTAAGAATTTTTCAATGTCATAATCCTCATAACCAGCATTTATCTTGTCAACAATTACTTCTATAATTTTTTCGTTTTTCATTATCATACTATATTAATTCTTACTATCTTTCTTAGTTGGAGAGAACCAGAACAATTATCCTTGTAAATAATCTCTCCATGCCTCTACTATAACTTTAAAATCCGCAGTAGGCAAAACGAAATCGGGAGCAATATTATTATTTATATCCCATGCTTCTATGTCTCGATAAATATTAACATTTGTATTTTTTATGATGATAAGATACAGACTTTGTGTTGGAAATTCTATTTCTAATCCACTTGTATTAATCACTTCATTTACATGATTAACCAAATCATTTGCTTTTTCTAGATAATAAAAATCATTAAGGCACCCTGTCAAATAATCATTAATTGTAAAAATTTGCTTACCAAAATTAGTTTTGTTAATCAATTGTATTTTGTAATCTGATAATATATTCATATTCTATTTATTTTATTATTAACGTTTTGGCCAAATAGTCCTTATTTTTTCAGTAGCAGTATTCTCATTATCTATACTAGAATGAGCTTTTTTCCATCGCTCATACTACCCAAATATTGATTCCTGGTCCTGTATATATTTTTGAGGAATATGCCAAAGAAACATTTTCTAATAACTCTTCCTTTGTTCAATATCTTGGAAACATATTTCTCCTATCAATACATTATCATTATTAAATTCAACAATGGTTCCTGTGAAGGGTTCATTATTATAATAATATTCCGCTCCACCTCCAGCATCAAAGTTATTAATTTCAATATCATCAAAATTTACATTCATTTTTTTATTTTATAAAGGTTAATAAATCTGTTATTTAAAAACAATCTGCACATCTTGGCATAATTACTTTTGTAGTATTTAGCTTAACTTGTATATTTCTATTATATCCTATATATAGAGTTTTCTAACCAATCGTTAAAAATACTTTCATCAACTATTTCATTCCCAAATCGTTTTTTAATTAAATAATTTTTTTGATGAGATTTCCAAAATTATCATGCTCTTGATACGTTATTAAAACACCTTGATCATTCCATTCTTTAAAAGAACCATAAAATTTTCCACCATAATTTTCAAAAAACTCTATTTTTATTTGCCCATTAGTCCAATATTCCGCTTGACGACCATGCTGAATACCATCCATAAATTCAGCCTCTGAAGATAACTGAATAGTACCTGGAAAATATTCATATCGAATACCTGTAAAGGGCTCTTCATTATATAACCAGACTGCACCTCCCCAATTTGTAGGCATATCATCTATAGTTAAATTAGGATCATTAATATCTATTCGTGTCATAATAATTATTTTTTTTATGTTATAAAGGTTTGATAAAGGTAACTAAATCTAAAATATGAAAACAGTCTGCACATGTATGCATACCAACTTTTATCTGACCTACCCCCAATTCAATATTTCGATTATAACCTAATACATCATTTTTAAGCCATGCATCAAATACTTCATCAGTAATAGGTATATTATTTTCAAATTCATACTTAAAACGTTTTTTTGCTAAATTATCTAATGCTCTTACTTCTGCATGAGCACCTGGAAATTCACCTGGATTTTTACGAAACCTAACATCTTCTAAATTATAATTCTCTTTTCTAAAAGCTTTGACATCATCAACCCGTTTTTTTAAGTTAGGAAACATATTTTCTAAATATAGTTCATAGTCTCCGCCTACTCTTTGACATTCCTGTTTACTAAAATTATGGAAATAATCTGATTTTTTACCAGTATTTATATCCCACATTCCTGAAATTATAATATCTCTATCCGCAAGTTGTGCTTTACTTGTTGCTAAACTAATATGATTTAAAGCAAAAGCTTCTACTTCGTGTACTAAATCTAAACCTTCTTGACCAAATTTTGATAATATCTCAGCATCAGACAAGCGATTCCATTTTTTAAAATTCACATATAATCTATCAAATCTAAATAACCAAACATCCGGTTTATTTTTAGCAAACAGTTTCGCTGCTCCATCTAATTTCTCCCAACGATTTATTGATTGATGATTTGTAGCAAGAAAATCTAACCACTCATCAGATTGATTTCCAAAGCATGAGTAATCACGTACATCTGGTTTTTAGGAGTATAAATGATCAAAAACCGGAATTATTGATTGGTGATTTAAAAAGGTTTACTAGTCAATCAATTGTAAAAAGCATTCAAGAAAATCCAAGAGACCCGAGCCTGAAAGGCGAACTGGCGAAGCAAAGTAGAAAAGAGTTCTTGTTGGATTTTTTTAAAAAAGAAGTAGAAAAGAGTTCCAATGTAAAGCATTATCAGTTTTGGAGACACGATAACAAACCAATTGAGCTATGGAGTAATAAGCTTATTCAACAAAAGATAGATTATGTACATAATAATGCTGTAGAAGAAGGTCTAGTTTATAAAGCAGAAGATTATGTATATAGTAGTGCCATAGATTATTCGGGGCAAAAAGGATTAATTGACGATGTAGTAGTTTTTAGAATGTATGATGTTTAACGATAATGAACCACACGAAAGGATTCGTGCGGTAGCGGGCTAAGCTCCGGACTGGGCATAATATTAAAATGGTTTTTTGGAATGGTTTATAGAGGGAACGTTCGTTTTTACAAAAAAACTTCAAATAGCTGAGTAAAATCTTTTACCTCTAGACTCGTTCGTTTTCTTTTAAAAATATTTTTGGTAGAAAATAATTTAAGTCATAAACTTACAGAAGGAATAATCCTAGTTATAAAATATTCTAAATTTTATTAAATCAACAAAATATAACCTTCATAGCTAATGAAAACAAATACATTCTCAAATAAAAAAAACAGAATTATGACACGGTTCGTACTACTTTTCACTGTATTAACAGTAAGTCAAATAAGCTATAGTTGTTTCAAAGAAAAGAATGTTTCTCCTGTTTATAGTGAAATCCCGGATGCCAACTTTGAAGCATATTTAAAAACGATAGTACCAGATGCTTTTACTCCTGATAATAAATTCATTTCAAATCATCCTTCTGTTGTTTCTTTTGATAAAAGGATGAGTATTATAAATAAAAGCATTGGTTCTCTGTCTGGCATAGAATATTTTACTTCTTTGAAGGAACTTGATTGCCGAGACAATAAACTCGCTACTCTAGATGTGAGCAAAAACATAAATTTGACAAGCCTTAATTGTGGCTACAACCAACTCACTACTCTTAATTTAAAAAAGAACACGAAATTGACAAGACTTGAATGCTACAAAAATCAACTCACCTTGCTTGATGTAAGTATAAACATGAATCTTAAATGGCTTAATTGTGATGAAAATCAAATCATCTCCCTTAATTTAGGAAAAAATAATGTTTTGAGAAGAATTCATTGTAGCCAAAACCAACTTACTGCCCTTGATGTAAGCAAGAACAAGAATTTGACAATACTTGAGTGCTATCGTAATCAACTCACTTGCCTAGATATAAGTAAAAATAAGAGTTTGACAGGTCTTTATTGCTATAATAATAATCTTTCTTGTCTTGATGTAAGCAAAAACAAGAGTTTGGTCTTCCTTTGTATAGATGATTCCATCAAATGTTGTCATTTCAGTATAAAGGTTTTTAAAGATAGAGGAGGTCATTTGCTGGGCTCTTATTATCAAACAATACCTCCCTTTACCTGTCCATAATTTGAATATATTTATTAGATGCTGTTTTTTAAATATTTATAACTATTACTGTCTGTTTGGAGTTGATCCATTTCTTTTTTAAGAGCTTTCAATGAATCTGAACTTTCTTCCCCCGCTACCGCACGTAATGAAATTCAGCGAAGCTAATCCTTTCGTGTGGTTCGTGATTAAAGTGCAAAATTTGGTAAAAACTAATAATTATGAGTAGAAATTATAAATTTCACAATCTACCACGCTGCTGCACGAAATAAAATTCGACCCTATCAATCCCAGGCTGGCAACCATGGTATTTATACTCTCAAACAAAATCAATCAAGAAAAGTAATATTGTGCTATAGAAGAAGATTACAAAGCGGTTTTTGTTTGCAAGCCGCTTGTCGTCTCTTCTTTTCGGAGTTGTGCCATAAAATAGGAGGCAGGCATTTCAGTTCTTGCCTGAAAAGCGTGGGCAAAACGCTGGATAGAGCTAAAGCCTATTTCTTCGGCCAACGCTTTCTGATTATACTGTCGTAACTGCTTATTTTCCTCGAGAGCCTGAATCAGATAATCTATTTTCAGATCGTTGACATAAGTCACAAATTTTTTATGACGGTAATGGTACACAATCAGAGAGAGGTATTTCGTATTAGAGTTAAAACTGGCAGCCAGTTTCACCAGACTAATGTCCTGATCCAGGAATTTCTTGTCCTTTTCCCATTTTTCGAGTTGTTTGATTAGTTCAGCTGCTACTGTGGGATTAATGTCGGCAATACCACTATGTGGTATTTTAGTGGTTTCTTTTTGAGCTTTACCGTTTTTATCCATAAGAGCTTCGAATTTCTTTTGATACATACTTTTGTTTTTAAAATCCCGGTAGCCCAAGAAAAGCAGAATCATGAATAATAGGGTTACAATAGCAATGAAGATGATATCATTGTATTTTCCTTTATCGATTAAGTGTTCTAATTTTTGTTTTTCAATGATGTGGGTTTTATTATCATACTCCTTGTTTACTTTAGAGACGAGATAGAGATTGGTTTCATGCAGTAAACGATCTGCTTTGAAGAGCTGATCTATATAATACAAATGTAGCTTGGCATTGTCTTTTGTTTTATAGTAATTAATCAATAGTTGATAGCTTTCTAATAAGTCCCTTCGAGTAAATTGCCTGCTGTTCAGAATCTGATCCACCTTAGTAAAATAAGGGATGGCCGTTTCATGCTTTTTAAGAGCCCAATAACTTTTGCCAATGTAAAAGTTCCCTACTGCCTCATTGGCAAAATCGTCGTTATTTTCTAAGACAGCGACTGTATTTTTCAGATAATCAATCGACTGCTGGTAATTTTTCAGGAAATACTGATTGACTCCTTCCGAATGTTTAAAATAGCTAGTCATTTCCGGAACGGCTCGCTTTTCGCTTTCTCTGATTCCTTCGGCATTGGTTTGGGAGCACAGCCCGTAATTACCCACCTTATTATAGGAAAGTCCCAACGAATGCAAGGAATTAAGGTAGGCTCTGTCATGCTTCTTTTTATAATAACTGACGCATTCTCGCAACAAAGAAATGGCTTCTTCGTAAAACCCCGAATAGCTTTTTAGCAGCGCCATGTTGTATTTTACTTTATAGATGAGGTAGTAATCGTTTGTTCTGGCGATGTACTCGTTCGCAATCAGATAGTCGTCTAATGCCTCTTTGTATTTTTTCTGGGCATAAAAAACGATTCCTTTAGTCAGGAAAGCAGCCCCTATAGCGGCATCGTCACTTGTCTTCTTTGCTGCATAAACCATACTGTCGGCATAGACTAAACGCAGGGCTGGGGGAGACTGGTGCAATAGGCTTTGATAGCCATTTTGAAGTTCACGCCAGTTTTTACCCCGTTTCGCTTTTTTGACATAGCTAAACAAGTAGAGGGCAGCTCTGGTACTGTCATTTCTAAACTGATAAATCCGGTCTTCCAAATAACGAAAATCTTTGTGCTGGATCGAATCCGGAATTTGGAACGAGGCATTTTGCGACTGTAGCCAAAAGGGGACCAGTAGCACTAATTTAAAAAGCTGTTTCATAGGCGCATCAATTAAATTCGGGGATTGTTCTTTGTCTGGAAACAATCCTGTTATTGCAAGAGCTACGTACTGAATACTTTCAGCTAAACCAACTTCAAAAATAAGATAATCTATTGATAAATAACAATTTATTAACAGGAAAGCTACTGCGGATTTCGTGAAAATCCATAGTTGAAATCCTGAAAACCCACTATAATACTGTTGCAAAAGGATTTTAGAGTACATAGATTTACTCCGATTTCAAAAGCAAAAACTGTTGGTATCCTGCGATACTAAAACTTCAGGAAACCATTTTAATTTTTGTAAAAAACAACACACCTAAGCAAAAAACGACCCGAGTCCCGATGGTAATCGGGGAGAAGAGCTAAGCAAGCAGATATGACCGATAAAAAACATAAAATAGAGACAGATGAAATCGCCATTAACAACAAGTTTGCGTAAGCAATTGAATAATCATCGAACACCGATGAAAATAAAATATTGTGAGATAAACACCAATAAATAAAAAGGCGACCCGAGTCCCGATAGTTATCGGGACGAACTGGCGAAGCATACCATATATGACCGCCAACAAATAAATTTTACATATATGAAAATAGAACAAAAGAGAGTGTGTATCTACCCAAAAGACGTTCAGAGAGTGACAGGTAAAAGCTATCGTTATGCACGATTACTTCTGATTGAGATAAAAAAACAGCTGAATAAAGAAGAACATCAATTCATAAGTATTGAAGAGTTTTGCTCATACACGGGTTTAAAATTAGAACAAGTACAGCCACTGATTGTGGGCTAATTGGTTTCATTCTTTCTAATCTTGTTTGTTTTCCACTTCTTTTAGACGGTTGAGTTCTGTCGATGTAAAATCCAATGGCGTTGACCACCTCATTCCAATTTGAAATGACAACTGAATGCTATTAGGTGCTGTTCGTGAAAATAAATGATAATTTGTTGATTTTTAACAAACTGATTTGTGTTTGAGATGGATTTTTAACGTTTTTTATGGGGCAATTAAAATTGGAATTGGGTGGTCAGTTTAATCGTTTTTTCCATTTGATTTCATTTTTTATATATGTTGCATCCTATCAAAGAGCTGCAAAACATGATCAGTATAGCTTTATTTTTCATTGATATAATTTTTGAGGTGATCGTGCATTATTTCCCATTGCCATTTCCAAGTTGTTTTTCTACTTGAAGTATAACTCATAATAGTATCAGTAATTGTAGATTAAGAAAATATTAAACTATTAGATAGTTATGGAATCAACCCAGCACTTTTCGCACTGCTGTTTTTTTAATCTAGTGCATGCACATTTAAATCTTTGATTGTATGACCATTCATTCCATCAATTACTATATACTTATATTGTGATCTAAGTTCATTATAAAGAAGTATTTCATATTTAGATTTATTTTCTGAAGGGGTTGAACTTCTATCAATTCTTAAATCAAGTTTGGGATTGTCTATATTAATGTTAAAATCATTCAATAGTTTTTGTTTTAAATTTATAAATGTGAAAGGAAAATCTTTGTCAAAATTTTTCTCTTGAATAATATTTCCTTCTAAATCATAATCTTTATGTATTCCTACAGGACAATTAAACATAAAACTTCCTTCACCAATTAATACCAGTTTATCTTTATCATAAACATTAACTGTTGCTAATTTCTCTCCTATTTTATTTTTAATCTCTCTATAGATTTTACCTTGGTCTTCTAATTTAAAGACAGAATCGTTCTCTGTATATTTATATTGATTTTCCTTTTTAAATTTTGCTAATTTTATTCTATCAAGTTTTTTCGTGATTTTATTTTTTTTATCTGAACTATCGCTTCCTTTATTGATACTATTGATCTCCTTATTGGAATTTTTAATTTTCATCTTTTCAACATTCTTTTCATCTTTTTGACTATTACAACTCATGACAGAAAAAATAAAAATCATGGATATTAATATGTTTTTTAGGCGTAATTTCATAAATAAGTATATTTTTTAATGTTATTTCCGATATTTTCAGAATTTAATAAAAAAGGAGAAGAGATCTTAAAAATCATCGAAAGCTTTTATCTAAGAAACTACAGCAATTGTTGTTTTCTTTCAGATAAGATTTCACCTGTTTTTGCGTCGATTTTAATGTATTTAAAATCTCCCTTATTTACATTTATGTCATAATTTATTTCATGAATAAGTTTACCGCTTTTATTATCTACACCTCGATGGACTGATCTGTCTAATTTGCCATCATTTAAATTTACGTTATGGGTAAGTTTAATTTTTTCTATCAAATCGTAAACAGAAAAAGAAAAGCCCTCATCTTTATTTATTTCTTCAAGGATTTCTCCTTTTTCATTATATTTTCTATATATGCCAATTGGCGAATTATAAAAATAAGTGCCTGATTTAATCATTAAATTATTTTTTTTGTCATAAATAATAAAATTAGAAATTGATTCGGAGCTTTTTCTTTTACTTTCAAAATATGTTTCACCTTGATCTTTCAATTCGATAAAGGTATCATTTTTAATGAATTGTATTTTTTCATTTTCGGTATCAATTTCCTTAATTTTCTTCAGGTAGTTGTTATCAATTTTCTTCATAACAGTCATTTTTTTTATCTGCTTAATTTTATTTTCTTTGCCCATTGCACCCAATTAAGAATGCAGAAACAATAATGAGTATTTTAGTCTTCATAAACATAATCTTTAATATTGTTATGCATTATTTTCCATTGCCATTTCCAAGTTGTTTTTCTACTTGAAGTATAACTCATAATAGTATCAGTAGCCTTTGTCAGATTGTAAATTCCAATGGTGTTGACCACCTCATTCCAATTTGAAATGACAACTGAATGTTATTAGGTGCTGTTCGTGAATATAAATGATAATTTGTTGATTTTTAATAAACTGATTTGTGTTTGAAATCGATTTTTTTAATGTTTTTTATGGGGCAATTAAAATTGGAATTGGGTGGTCAGTTTAATCGTTTTTTCCAGTCAGTGCCTTATCTAATTTAATTATTTTATGATGCCAATCTCTCATAATCGTATTTTTATCTTCGTTTGTATATTATTTTATAATTTTTAAATCATTTGGTACAGTATTAAAGAAATAGAATCGATCTTGGAAGTTTGTTTCATTTATATCAGCATCTATTGCACCTAAGCCAATCCTTGAGTTTTGGTTTTTTGGAATTATAAAAAACAAAGCCTCAATTGAAGAATCACCGTTAAGTGTTTCCACCTTTTTGTATTTTTTATCACCGAAATACATTTCGGATTCTTTTTTAGAATTTTTGAAGAATATTTTTTCTGGAATTGATAGCTTACCAAAATCATAATTGCCAATGCTGTATTGATAAATACTAGTATAAATATTATGATTATACAATTCTTCGAACGATTCGTTTCTGAAATTTGAATTAGCGTAATATTCAATGACTCTGTTTGATATAGCGGCTACTGTCAAATTAAATTTCCTTAATTCCTTAATTTCTTTACTGTTAAATCTATCGAATTTGGTCGTATCTTTCTTATGAAAAAAAAAGACATTGTAGCAGTTAAAACCATAAGGTGGTTGGCTTCCGTATTGCTGAATTTCAATTTCTGTGTATTGATTTTTAAAAAACCTCCCTCCACTAAATTGATACATATTTAATGTATATCTTTTTTCTGTCCCAGATTTGTATTTAGTGTATTCGAGGGATAATTCGTTTAATAAATTTTTAATACTGTCACTAGAAAAAAAGTCTTTGTAGCTATATTTTGTAATAATTGCTATGTGAAAGGGGTCTTCGTTGTAGAGATATTTAAAATTTATATTTTCTATTTCCTTACCTTTTGCAATTCTGTTTTGAAATGTTCTTAAATAGCTGTCTTCCTTAGAATAATCCTTACCAAAGTTTTTTAATTTAGGTTTCTCAAAGCTGTAAGAAACATAATTGGGATCATAAAGCCTCAACTTCAATTCTCGCGGTAATCCTTCTAAATTTTGAAACCCCTTTTCATTATACTTTTTATGGTAAGACATTATAGTATTATACCCAGGAGGTATTTTATCAAAATAATAATACTTACCTTTCTTGTCGTACTGACCAGTAATAGCGGGAATTTCGAAACCTTCAAGAGTTACTTTAGCATCATCGATGTTTTTTCCTGTTTCGGCATCTTCAAGATAAATTTTTATTTCGTGAGTATTTTTTTGCTGAGCACAGATACATAATGATAGGAATGAAAAAACAAGGGTAAATAACTGTTTCATAGTAGGTGTGGTACTGTTAAATTGATCTGAGATGAATTCTGTTTTAAAAAGCTTTCTAATTTTGTGTAGAAACTAATTAAAGCTAATTTAAAAATAATAATCAAAAATCTGACCAATTTAAATAATGATCCACTTGTTAAAATAAATGATATGATTTTCTAATAAATCTTAAACCATAATAAAATACTAGAAATAAATCCTTGCCAGCCGAAATCTGGACCTTTTGCCAAAAAGTCAAATGGTTGATGAATTTTGTGGTGTTGATTGTTTTTACTTGGGTCTCTTTGCTTTGCTTTGCTTTGATTTCCATCGGCCTTGGAGTTCCTGCTCTTTTAGTTCACAGTCTACAGTTAGTTTATTGTTATCAAGACGAACCTTTGGGCTTTTTAATGTACGCCCTGGTTTGACTTGAGTAACATTCTTAAAAACTACTTTTCCGTTTTTTGGCATTCTAATAACGCCTGACATGAACTGCTGTCTTCTTGAATTTTAAAAACAGTATCATGTACGGTTTCTTTGATACTAATGGTTTTTACTTGTTCTTTGGCCAGAATGGGTTTCGGGCTACTACATGCAACTATAAGTAAGACTAAAATAAACAAAAAAAAATGCGGTTTAGTTTTTTGATCATGCTGTATATTGTTGATTATTGGTGTTTATTATTAGAGTATTAAATAGCATCTTATACTTTTTATATCTCTTTTTCTTTTTGCGACCTTGTAGTCCTCGCGTCTACCATTGTTATTCGTGTTTCCTTCGATAGTAAAAAGGATTGTTCCTACGACTTTATCGACTATTCGGGCCTGTCCGGTTCCATTTTTTAAGTCTATAATAAAAACATCACCAGGCTGAGCTGTTGTTTTTACTAAAAGAGGTCTGGCATTTTATTGGTCTAATACACCTCCGGTTTTCTTTAAAGGTTTATTTACTCCTAGTTGTATTATTGCTTTTTTGACTGACCAGTAAATGAAAGCCATGCACCACGGGTATCCTTTTGTGAGACCTACGCTTCTTAAAAAAAATCTCTACTTCAGAACCACAATTACTATTTCTGGGTATTTCCTCGACACCAACTTGAGCAATTGCAATTTCTAAGGTTTTTTGTGCTAGTGTCATTATTGCTGTTTTTTATGGATCAAAATCAAGAAATATTTGAAAAAATACTAGACGACAAATTATTCGGCGATTTAGTCAAGCAAATGATGTTGAAAAAAGTGTTTAATAAAATGAATGAATAAATAATATATTGTCTCATTCAGCTACATAAGAGTTTAGTATACGTATTCCTAAAGTCATTATAATTTTTAGCGATAGGCGAAGGGGCTTGGCTGAAAAAGAACATCTGTAATGATTCTCTAAGGAAAGGACATTGATTTAGGAACTTGTGTAAAAATCTTCATAGCTATAATTGACTAACAATATAAAAAATAGTCGCGCAGGGCTATCAGGGGATACGATATAATAAGTGATAAAAAACGAAAAAAAGCCCAGACCGCGAGGTCTGGGCTCTTAAAATACAACTCACAACCGAAATGGTTTCATTTCTTCTCCTTTCGAACGAGTTTTTTGAGCAAAATCGAGATACTGAAACTAACAACTGCTCCAATAATAGCCAGCACTATGGTTTTCAATAAGTCTTCCGATTGTAAATTCGGTAGCACACTCAAAAAAGTACCACTGGCAGTCCCTATGAGCGGACTGTTAGTCGTTTGCATCGGGATCATAATTAGGCTCGCCAGTCAACTGACTTACAGCCGATAATACACCACCGGCAACAGCCAGATAACCGCCTATCGAAACAAGGGTCAAGGGCAAGGCTACTGGTGCAGCAATAATACTGCCGCCAACTGCCGCCAAGGCAAGTCCGATATTTCGAAGCATTTTAAAAAATTTTGGAGTGGGAGCTTTCGCTCGTTTTAGTACATTCATAATTTCATTTTTTTGCAATTCCCTTAAGGAATCAAGATTGAACAATTAATAAAATACTCTCTTTCGCATCAAGCTGACTATAAATCAAGTTTTTAAGCTTTATAAAGGCTTTTTTTGATTGTAGCCCTAATCCCGGACCCGAAAGTTGACTAACAGGAGCAATACAACCCTCTAGCTCTTTTAAGGCATAGTTAGCGGGATGAAACAGAATCAAACTCCTGTTGGGAACATCCATAATTTCCAAATGCCAGCCAAATCGACTACTGTAGCGCTTTTCTAAAAAGTATTCCCCCTCCGGAATACAGGAAACTTGATATTGATTATCTTTCCAAGGCAGTTCAATCGTATGACAGACTGGCTTGCCTTTATAGAGAATGATCCCGTTAGTTCCTTCAGGGAAATACGTTCTGGTTAAGACCAAAACCATTTTACAAGCCGCTAACTGTTACCACAGACAATGGGTTATAGGAACCATTTTTCAAGGAGTACATGCTTCCATTGACTTCTTGGTAAAATTCCAATCCCACAACCAAAAAAAGTGGTTTACTGCTGTTAGGGGTCACCATATTAGTATGGTTAATAACTTCCGTTGGCAACATGTCCCAAGCTAATATCGCAGTTTCCGAATGGGATTCGACAAATGTTCCTGCTTCAAAATCAATTTCAGTTCCTGCCGAGATGATTTTAAAATGTGTTGTCCCTCCGGGAGCAGCAATCATATGAGCCGGCACAAAAGGAGCAAATTCAACCGTAATGGCACCGCTAACACGGTCAATACTTCCATTATAAGGAGCAAACAAACTGGATCCCAAGGTTCCATTAATATTAAATTCGAAACCGTTTAATAATTCAGCCTCTCCATCAATAACGTTGCGCAACCCCCTTGCACTGGTCATGTCGGCTTGAATCACTTTAATCATCCGCTGTGTCAATCGGCTGACCATTCTGCTGTCAGCAGCATTCAGTAGTAAAGATCGTATGGAAGCCCTCAGAATTTTTCCGGCTCTTCCTGCTCTTCCAAATTCAGAACCATTTTCCCTTGTTCGCTGAAAAATAGGATCGTTGGCAATTCGTTTGGCATCAACGCCTCCCTTTTCTCGCGCCATATGACCATCTTTAGTCTTGTAAAAGGTAATATCCCCGATAGTACCTCTCAATTTAATAATGCCTTTTTGCTTAGCCATAATTTTTGTTTATTATAATGTTGATATATAAAATGTTAGGTACATTTTTTCAAACCTTATAAAACCAATTTCGATGCATCTAAAAGCGGATTTATAGTACAAATCTTTAGCTATTTTATTGAAAATCAAAATGCTAGTGTTCATAAAGGCCCAAAAAGGGCTATAATGACCTTATTAGGTCTATTTTGGCTAGGACTTGTATAGCTATAATAGGATTTATTTAAGAAGCTGTATCGTTATTTCAGTACAAGGCAGATGGTGCATGGATGGTGCATGGATAGTGCATGGATAGTGCATGGATAGTGCATGGATAGTGCATGAGAATAAAACAGTATAGACAGCTACGCTTAGGCTGGCGCAAGCATCTTGCTTGTGCCCCTCAATGCATGAGAACAAAACAGCATAGACAGCTACGCTTAGGCTGGCGCAAGCATCTTGCTTGTGCTCCACAATCCTCTGCTAGTACGAGTCTCTTGTTCGTACCCATGAAGAAGATAGGATCTTTAGAAACGGGTTTTGTAAACGATCCTGTCAATTGGAAATTCAGTAATGCTAGGAATTATGGCAATAATGATCACAGCATTTTAGAAATAGATTGGAACTAGTTTGTCGGCACGAGCAAGAGGCTCGCCCCAACAGGCTTCATTATTCACTTTTGACAATTCACTTCTCACATCTCACAACCCACAACACACAACACACAACCCACAACTCACTTCTCACGACTCACTTCTCACGACTCCACAAGCTGGCGCAAGCATCTTGCTTGTGCCCCTCAATCCTCTGCTAGTACGAGTCTCTTGTTCGTACCCATAAAGAAGATAGGATCTTTAGAAACGGGTTTTGTAAACGATCCTGTCAATTGGAAATTCAGTAATGCCAGGAATTAGGGCAATAATGATCACAGCATTTTAGAAATAGATTGAAATTAGTTTGTCGGCACGAGCAAGAGGCTCGCCCCAACAGGCTTCACTATTCGTTATTCACTTTTGACAATTCACTTCTCACATCTCACAACTGGCAACACACAACCCACAACCCACAACTGACAACTCACTTCTCACGACTCACTTCTCACGACTCCGCAAGCTGGCGCAAGCATCATGCTTGTGTCCCTCAATCAAAATTCTATAGCACGCTTTCACAAACCACAGCCTGCACTTATCAAGTATGAATTCGAATAACGTCCTCTAACCACAACTAAGGATAAATAAAAACGAGTTAAAATATTGATTGTAAATAGTTTAACTCGTTTGTTGTTGGATTGTTGGTTCTGTTACTTCCCGATGCAGAAATTCGCAAAGATGTTTCCAAGCAATTCATCATTAGTCACTTGTCCGGTAATCATCCCAAAATGGTATAAAGCCTCGCGAATATCCAGAGCCATTAGGTCACTGGAAAGACCAGTTTCAAGACCGTATTTTACTTTACTTATTTCATCTAATGCTTTCAGTAGAGAATCATAATGTCTCGTATTGGTTACGATTGTCTCGTTATTACGCAAAGCACCGGTATTTACAAAAGACAGTAATTGATTCTTAAGATCATCTATACCGATGTTCTGCTTTGCTGAAATAGTTACGAGTTGTGTGTTGTCAGTTTGTAATTCTTTTTTAATGAATTCTAATTCCGATTCTTTTAATAAATCTACTTTGTTAATTACTATAACCAAAGGTTTTAATGGGAATTGATTTTTTATTTTTTCTATTTCTATTTTAACATTTGGCAAACGGTCAACCGCCAACTGAGAACTGTCAACTAAAAGTAAGACTACTTGAGCTTGCTCTATTTTTTCGAAAGTTTTCTTGATGCCAATGCTTTCTACTACATCTTGGGTTTCTCGAATCCCTGCCGTGTCTATGAATCGAAAACCAATACCACCAATGACTAATTCATCTTCAATAGTATCACGCGTTGTTCCGGCAATGTCCGAAACTATCGCGCGTTCTTCGTTCAATAAGGCGTTCAAAAGGGTTGATTTCCCCACATTGGGTTCGCCCACAATAGCCACGGGAATCCCGTTTTTGATGACGTTACCCACAGCAAAAGAGTCGATCAGGCGTTTGAGTACAAATTCAATACGGTTCAATAATTCATGAAACTGAGTTCTGTCGGCAAATTCTACATCTTCCTCGGCAAAGTCCAATTCCAATTCAATTAAGGAAGCAAAATTCAATAACTCCTCGCGCAATTTGGCTATTTCATTCGAAAAACCACCACGCATCTGTTGCATCGCAATTTGGTGCGAAGCTTCATTATCGGACGAAATCAAATCGGCTACAGCTTCTGCCTGAGACAAATCGAGTTTGCCGTTCAGGAAAGCTCGGAGCGTAAATTCTCCTGCATTGGCCATACGGCAGCCTTTTCGAAGCAACAACTGAATGATTTGTTGCTGGATATAAGTAGATCCATGGCAAGAAATCTCAATCGTATTCTCGCCCGTATAAGAGTTTGGACCTTTAAAGATAGAAATTAATACCTCGTCTAAAGTTTTATTGCCATCAATTATATGACCTAGATGTAAAGTATGTGATTTTTGTTGAAGTAAATCTTTGTTTTTAATGGATTTAAAAACACTATTGCCAATAGTGATAGCCTCATTTCCAGAAATTCGGATTACCGCAATGGCTCCCGCGCCCGAAGGTGTAGCCAATGCTACTATCGAATCGTTGTATAACATATTTTTTTATTCTAAGCTGCAAAGGTACTAAAACTTAATAAGTATACCCGTTGGCTGTAATTATTAAAAACCTCAGTTCGAGCTAAAATTTTTATTCAAAAAAAGCAATATTAGATGACCTTTTATATTTGTTCTAATCATATATCAAATTACTGTTATTTCCGCGATCAAATGGTCCTTAGCTTCCGCTCACAACTTCTCATCCCGCCCTTAAATTAAAAACGTCAAAAAACAACGATAAAACGGCGTGGCAGCAGTCCGCGAGTTGAGGACGAAGGACGAACGGCTCGGGCTGCGAAACATAGTTTTGAGGTAGTTTTTAAGTTTTGAATTTTGAGGCTTGATCTTTTGTTTCTTTTGCATCAAGGCAAAAGAAAAAACACAATTACTAAAACTAATTCTAATACTATTGAAAAACCAAGAACAGAATGGAGAAGCAGTGGTCAGTAGTCAGTGAGTAAATAACAGAGAACAGACAACCAATAACAGAAAACTCACAACTTCTCACCCCGCCCTTAAATTAAAAACATAGAAAAACAACGATAAAACGACGTGGCAGCAGTCCGCGAGTTGAGGACGAAGGACGAACGGCTCGGGCTGCGGAACATAGTTTTGAGGTAGTTTTTAAGTTTTTAATCCCGATAGCTATCGGGATGAGGCTTGATTTTTTTGTTACCGTCACCCTGAGCGAAGTCGAAGGGTTGATCAAGCAAAAAAGAAAATCAGTAACCTTATTTTTTTTCTTCTAATAAAAAACGTCATTACTAGTGCTTTCTATCGAAAATCAAACTAACGAAAAATTATTATCAAAAACGAATTACATCTAACGGCTTAAGTATCTGATTTTTTAAGAACTTCTGTTGTAATTGAAATAAAAAAAAATATAAACAACTGATAATTATCACATTAAAACCGTAACTTTAGATGTAAATTTGATTAGTATCCACTTTAAAGATTTGTAAAATGAAACGAATTCTATTTCCAACCGATTTTTCTGAAGTAGCGACTAATGCATTTGTTCATGCCTTAGAATTTGCAAAAATTGTTCAAGGCGAGCTTATTTTATTGCATACTTTTGAGTTGCCTGTGTTTGATAATCAGTTTTTTCCTGAAAATTATATGGTTATTTATGAATCTGTTGAATTGTCTCAATTTGATATGTTTAAAGACGAGATTCCAAAACTTCGCGCTATTGCAAAGGAACGTAATCTGGATAAAATAAAGATGACACACCGTTTGATGGATGGAGATTTAATTTACAATATCAATAAATCAATCAAAGAAGATAAGATTGATTATATGGTTATGGGAACCGAAGGCGCTTCGGGTTGGTCTGAGTTTTTTATGGGTACAAATACTGGAGCGGCTTTAATGGATGTCAAGATTCCATTGCTTTGTGTTCCTATGGAAGCACAGTTTAAAAAAATCCATACTATCGGTTTTACAACCCGTTTCAGACCAAAAGATAAAAAAGCACTGAAGAAGGTATTGGAAATAGCCAAGATGGCTCAAGCTGATTTAAAATGTCTTTATGTGAAAACCGGAAAATCAGATGTTGATAAGGAAACCATTAAAAAATGGGAAGAGGAATTTGCTGCTGAACCCATCGAATTTTTTGTAATTGCAGGCGATGAAGTAAAAGAAACCATATTAGATTTTATTTTGTACAAAGAAATTGATATCTTGACCATGCTAACTTATAAAAGAAGCTTTTTTGAAGGATTGTTTCATCCCAGTTTGACTAAAAAATTTGCCAATAGTTTTGATGTTCCTATCTTATCCATTCATATAGAGTAGCAGATTTTTTTCAACTGTTTTAGCCGTTTATTTAACCATTTATTTGCTTTCGTAGCGCTATATTTGTATTTCATAAAATTGGAATATGGAAATATATAAAGCAAAAAGCAAAGACTTTTCTGAAGAATTAAGTAAAATCACCAAAAAATACAACAGTATCAGTGTTCTTAGATTGGTATGTATTGTTTTTTTTGTCGGTTCACTCTACTATTATTTCCAGAAGGAGGGAATGATTTTCATTGCTTTGGCAGTGGCTTTTTTTGCGGTTTTCATTTTTTTGATGCGTATTCATTCGAACTTGCTTTTTAAAAGAAAATTAAATACGGCACTTTTAGAAGTAAATAAAAATGAGCTTTCCTATTTAGAAAGAAAATCAATCCCTTTTGAAAATGGACAGGAATTCAATGATTTTCATCATCCTTATGCCTATGACTTAGATGTATTTGGCGAAAACTCCTTGTTTCAAAATCTGAATAGAACAGCCACCTATATTGGAAAAAAGACATTGGCAGGCCAAGTGTTAAACCTTTTGCCTAATCAGGAAATTCTAGACAATCAGCAGGCGGTAAAAGAGCTGACTCAAAAAATAAATTGGCGACAGCATTTCTTGGCTTTGGCCAAAATAAGTCAGGATAATCAATCCAGTTACGAGATTTTATTAAAGTGGAGTGTTTTTAACAGCAAGCCTTTGTCAAAAGTGGCGCTTTTTATTTCTTATGCTTCACCAGTTGTTTTCACAGGATTTGTTTTGGCTTATTTCTTGACTTCTAATTCCGTTTTCTTGTCTCTGATGGCTTATTTGTTTGTCTTTAATTTAGCTTTTCTAGGAAGATTTTTAAAGCGTATTCAAATCGAAATTGCCAATTCATCCAATATTGATCAAATTATCAATCAGTACGGCTTACTGATGCAACAAATAGAAGAGGAATCCTTTGAATCCGAAAAGCTAATGGCATTGCAGGCAAAACTGAAATACAAGAAAGAGAATGCCAGTATTCATTTGAAGCAATTGGCTTCTTTATTTTCTAAAATGGACAGTATTGCCAATCTGGTTACGGCATCCTTATTCAACGGGACTTTTCTTTTTAATATTCATGTTTTAAAGAATTTGATTCAGTGGAAGGCAGATCATACGCAAGCCTTGGAGGAATGGCTAGACGTCATTGGAGAATTTGAAATGCTTAACAGTCTGGCTAATTTTTCTTACAATAACCCTGAATTTGTCTATCCAACATTGAATTCCAACTATAAAATTGATTTTTCCAATTTGAGTCATCCATTGCTGAATTCAAAAAATAGGGTAGGAAATGAAGTCTCTTTTTATCCGCAATCCTATATGATTTTGACGGGATCTAATATGTCCGGGAAAAGTACTTTTCTGCGCAGTTTAGGTGTCAATATGGTTTTGTCTGGCATGGGTTCTGTTGTTTGCGCAAATCAGGCCAATGTACATCCGTTACCGGTCCTGGTTTCGATGCGATTATCAGATTCCTTATCGGATAGTGAATCCTACTTTTTTGCCGAAATAAAGCGTTTGAAACAAATTATGGATGAACTGGAAGGAAGACCTGCTTTTGTTTTACTAGATGAGATTTTAAGAGGAACAAACTCTGACGACAAACGAAATGGAACTATTGAAGTGGTTAAAAAAGTCATTGGTAAAAAAGCGATTGGCGCCATTGCAACCCATGATATTGAGGTTTGTTTGACCACAAATGAATTTCCGGATCAGTTAGTCAACAAATGTTTTGAGGTCGAAATTCAAAATGAGGAACTGTATTTTGATTACAAACTTCGCGACGGTATTTGCAAAAATAAAAGTGCCACTTTCCTGATGAAAAAAATGGGAGTTATCTAGAAGTTAGATGTGAGAAGTGAGGATTTTCAAAACCTTGCGATAATGTGCCCTTTGCGGTAAAATATTTACGTTTAATTTTTATTGCTCCACAGTTTTTCGTTTTGATCCAAAATAGCTTTCTCTTTCTGATATTGAATAATTTCAGAACAAAAAAAAAACCGCATATCCTGGTTAGGGAAATAGCGGTTTTTTCAATATAAAAAATGGTTTGGTTAATAGCGTATTTTGAATTACAATGATAAGTATTATATGTTAATTATCAAAAAAAAGAACAATAAGATATTAACATATTGTTAACTATTCAACATAACTGGCATTACTAACATAGTAACGGTTTCACCTTCTTCTAGTCCATCAACAGGAGTCAGGATTCCGGCTCTGTTAGGTAATGACATTTCTAGCATGATCATGTCTGATTGTAAGTTGGTCAGCATTTCAGTAAGAAAACGGGAATTATATCCTATTTGCATATCGTCACCTTGATAGTCACAAGTCAATCTTTCTTCGGCTTTGTTTGAATAATCGATATCTTCGGCAGAAACATTCAACTCAGCACCGGCAATTTTCAAACGGATTTGGTGTGTTGTTTTGTTAGAGAAAATTGCAACACGACGTACAGAACTCAAGAATTGAGAACGGTCAATCATTAATTTATTTGGATTCTCTTTTGGGATAACCGCTTCATAGTTTGGATATTTTCCGTCTATTAAACGACACATCAAGATGTAATTGTCAAAAGAGAAAGTAGCGTTTGAATCGTTGTACTCGATTTTCACTTCAGCATCCGAAGTAGAAAGGATATTCTTTAAAATAGTCAATGGTTTCTTTGGCATGATAAAATCAGCAACCTGAGAAGCTTTTACATCTGTACGAGCATATTTTACTAATTTGTGCGCATCTGTAGCCACAAAAGTCAAACCTTCAGGAGAAAATTGGAAAAACACTCCTGACATTACCGGACGCAAATCATCATTACCGGCAGCAAAAATAGTTTTGCTAATCGCTGTGGCCAATACATCAGCAGGAACTAAGGTTACAGACGGTTCTTCTAAATTTACCGCTTTCGGGAATTCTTCTCCTGGAGCGTATGCTAGAGCATATTTACCAGAATTTGAACTGATTTCAATGGTATTATTTTCTTCAACAGTAAAAGTTAAGGGCTGTTCAGGGAAAGTTTTTAGGATTTCCAAAAGTAATTTTGCAGGTACCGCAACACTTCCTTTACTGGTAGAATCAATAGCTAAAGTGGCAGACATAGTAGTCTCTAAATCGGATGCTGAAACCGTCAATTCATTGTGGTCCAATTCAAATAGAAAGTTGTCCAAAATAGGCAAAGTATTGCTACTGTTGATAACGCTACCTAAAACTTGTAATTGTTTTAATAAGTATGAACTCGATACTATAAATTTCATCTGTTTTATTTTATTTTTTTGTGGTATCTATCTTAGTTTGTAAAATAAAATACATTTTACAAATATATCGTAAACTATTCTAGTAAAGAAACTTTTTTATTAACATCTAGCGGCTGTATTTTCGCTTTCGTAGAAATGTAAATACGGTTCCAAAAAGAATTAAAATTAGGATTGGTAGCCCGATAGTTAGGAGTTGTGTTCGAGTATAGTTTTCGTAAACTTTTTCTTTATCCAATAAAGGCAAATCAAGATCTTTAGATCGAATGTTAATAAGTCCGGTGTCATCGAGTAAATAGTTGACACAATTCAATAAGAAATCTTTGTTGTCATATAAATTCCCTGATCTTTGGTCATAACCCAATTCTACCGGCTGAAAGTTTTTGTCAAGTTGATTTTTTACCAAATCACCATCTGAGATTACAATCATTTTGTTTTCCATTCCTTTAGCATTGAAATTTTTCTGTTCAAAAGGCAAAACCCTGTTCTCGAACATGGAGTTGAAAGAACCTTCCAGCAAAACTGCCAAGGGCATATTTCCGGTATTTATATAATGATTTGGACTGGTTTCTTCGGCAACAATATTCAAATTGACCTCTGATGGAGTTCCTATTTTTTTAGAATATTGGGACGATTGTAAAAGCACCGTTTTCTTGATTCCGTTTTTCAAAGTGTCAATAGGATTGGCAAAATCAAATTTAACACCACCTAAATTTTTCACAATAGGATGCGTACTTTCTGGATAGACCAATGGGGCGAATTTCCAATTGAAATCTTGATATTGGGTAGCGCTCCCTTGTTCGCCCGAAGCTAGTTTTATAGGACTTCCTTGCTCGTCTTTGACAATGTCAGGATTGATTCTTATTCCGTATTTAAAGAACATGTCGTTCAAATTCAAATCTCTAGGAAAAGCTAAAGTAGCACCGGAATTGTTGTAAAGACTATCCATTTCTACCGCAACTTGGTCTATCAGCCAGATGGTTTTCCCGCCATTGATGATGAACTGGTCTAACACTTGTTTTTCGGAATCAGAGAAAGTTTCAGTGGGTTTTGCAATGATTGCCAAATCATATTTTTCCAATGCATTCAAAGTCGCTGTTGGATTTTTTGCAACAGAATCTAAGGTAAACGGACCGATATGATAACTTTCTCTAATTTGCAGAAGAAATTTAGCCATTCTAATATCTTGTAGTTCTCCGTTTCCTTTGACTACGGCAATCTTTTTTTGTTTGTCTTTGGTAATCTTATTCAAAGCATCTGCAATAGAATATTCAAGATGCTGAACAGATCCAATCACTTTGTCAGTTGTCGAAGCACCCATTCGGTTTTTCAACAAAGGAATATTGACTTCCTTATTATTATAAACGGCAGTCGCCCAAGGAAAAACCATAGCTTGAGATTGCTTTCCTTTATCGTCAACAGTGATGTTTATAGGTGTCAGCCCTTTTAAATAAAGTGCTTTAACGTTATTCATGCTATCTTCTTCATTTTCCAAGGGATTGACAAACTCAAATACAATATTCGAATTGTAGGCCTGAAATTCTTCTAGCAGCTGTTTAGTTTCCTGCTGTAATCTTTTGAATTCAGCCGGTAAATCGCCTTGCATGTATATTCGTATCGAAAGCGGTTCTTTGATCTGTTGAACGATATTCAAAGAAGTAAGAGAAAGGGTGTAGCGTTTGTCTTTCGTTAAATCAAATCGATGAAAAAATTGAGAACCAATACCATTTAGAACCAACAAGATTAGGATGATGAACAATACGTTTTTCAGGTTGTTTTTTTTATGAAGTACCATTACAATTTAAAAGATTTAAGTTTATAAACAGTAAACGAAAGAAACAACGTCGTTATACTTACAAAATAAAGAACATCTCTGGTGTCAATAACGCCACGGCTCATACTCTTAAAATGATCCTGCATACCTACCGCCAAAATTAAGTTCGAAAATGCAGGTAATAGCGAGGCGAGACCTTCAAATCCAAAATAGAAAAAGAAACATAAAAAAACAGCAACAATAAAGGCCACAATTTGATTCTCAGAAAGGGTAGAGGTAAATATTCCAATGGAGGTATAGGCAGAAATTAAGAATAATAATCCAAAATAAGATCCGATGGTACTTCCCATATCGATATTGCCTTCTGGCATTCCAAGGTTAGAAATTACAATAACATAGATAAATGTTGGAATAATGGCCAATACGATTAATAAGAAGGATCCAAGAAATTTTCCGTTTACTATTTGCCAAATACTTAATGGTTTAGTAAGTAATAATTCAAGGGTTCCTTGTTTTTTCTCATCCGAAAAACTGCGCATGGTTACCGCAGGAATCAAGAAAATTAAAATCCAAGGCGATAGAGTGAAAAAGGGGCTCATGTCAGCAAAACCAGTATTTAGGATGTTGTATTCTCCTTCAAATACCCAAAGGAATAATCCGTTTAGAATTAGAAATAATACAATCACTAAATACCCAATAGGCGAACCGAAAAAGGATTTTATTTCTCTTAAAACTATTGATTTCATTTTTTTTAATTGTGAATTATAAATTAGGTGTTGTTCGGTTGACAAACTGCGACTGAACACTGATTACTGCAAACTAACCAGTTTATCCACGCTCCAGGCTTCTGGTTTAGCATTGAACAATTTTTTGGTAAAAGTCCAAACTTCATTAAATAATTCTGATTGTCTATAGTTTTCTAGATCTGCTTCGGTTTCCCAATAACTATAGGTAAAAAAGATGCTTTTATTATTTTTATCCTGATACAGTTCCAGAAAACGATTTCCTGGAGCATGGCGGATTTTTTCTTTTACTGATTCAAAATTTTCCAGGAATGCAGGAATATTTTCTTCAGAGAAACTCATTTTTACTATGCGTACAAACATTGTCTATTTTTTAAACCCTAAAGTTATTTATTGTTTAATCTACTTTGAAAATCTTAATTAGTAACCTGAAATTATAATACTCAATTCTTAAACTGAATAGAAACCACATCTCTGTAATTCAATCCTAAGAGACTGTTTGCCGATCCTACGTTTGAAGGATTGCTACGAAAAACGGCAATTTCCAGAAAACCGGCTTCATTGAAAATGGCTAATTTTTCCCCTTCGTAATTCTTTATAGGATATTTGTCAGAGCTGGCTATGGCGGAATAATTGGGCAAAATGGTTTTGATGTTCTTGGTCTTCATTAGGATTTCATAAGGACGGCCTTTGGCCACTTCCAGGAATTGTTTTTTACTGATATTAGTGACTACATTACCAAAATGATCAATATAAATAACATGCCCTTTCAGCATGTTATTATCATCTGAGGCCACCGCTTTCAGTTCCGTAATTTGTTTGATTGCATTGATTTCTTTGCCAATGACACTTAACGAACCGCCTTTGGCAATATGACAAGCCACCTTTACAAAAACATCTAAATCGGTTGCTTCACTGGGAAGTCGATCATGGATGTTAATGGAAACGATTTTTTGAGGGACAATTTTTTGCGAAAGCATGCTTAAAATACCATTATCGGCAGCAATAAAAAAAGAATCATTCCATTGCATGGCGATATGTTGGTTTTCTTTATTTAATTCCAAATCCACACCAATGAGATGAACAGTTCCTTTTGGAAAACTGGAATAGGAAGCGCTAATAATGTAACTGGCTTCAACGGTGTTGAATGGGTCAATATCGTGCGAAATATCGATAATTTGAGCTTCTGAATATTCAGATAGAATTTTCCCTTTTAACGCACCTACAAAGTGGTCTTTCAAGCCGTAATCGGTAGTAAGGGTAATTATTGACATAATTTTGTTTATAACTATTGGTGGAATCTAAAACTAATTTTCATTAAATTTGAGAAATGCAAAGCTAATAATAGTAAATTCAAAAAAGCAAAAAAGCAAAAACAAATTCTAAATATTAACCAAATAAAACCGAGGTTTTAAATCAAGGTAGATTGATTTGATAGATTGAATAATTTAAATATAAAACTACAACTTTTGAACGAAAGAATAATCGAGCTCATAGACATCGCTCCAAAAGAGTTTTGGGGCGCTCAAGACACTCATCTTGATACTATTAAAAAATACTATCCAAAATTAAAAATAGTTGCCAGAGGAACAACTTTAAAAGCTTTTGGAGAAAAAGAAATTCTGGACGAGTTCGAAAAACGTTTTCAACGATTGATGTTGCATTTTTCCAGATACAATACTATAGATAATAATGTTATAGAACGCGTTATTTTAGGTGACGGACAAGATGATAGAAATATAATCAGCAATGATAAAATTCTTGTGCATGGCGTAGGGGGCAAAATCATTAAAGCCATGACAGCTAACCAGCAATTACTGGTTGATACGATGAATAAAAACGATATGGTTTTTGCTGTTGGACCCGCAGGTACCGGAAAAACATATACGGGTGTGGCTATGGCAATTAAAGCTTTGAAGGAAAAGCAAGTAAAACGCATTATCTTAACACGTCCGGCGGTGGAAGCAGGCGAAAATCTGGGCTTTCTTCCCGGAGATATGAAAGAAAAGCTAGATCCTTATATGCAACCGCTTTATGATGCCCTGCGCGATATGTTGCCCAATGAAAAACTGGAGGATTACATTTTAAAAGGGATAATCCAGATAGCACCATTAGCATTCATGCGCGGAAGAACACTCGATAACGCTTTCGTCATTCTGGACGAAGCCCAAAACACCACGCATTCCCAAATGAAAATGTTTTTGACCCGTATGGGGAAAAACGCCAAGTTCATGGTGACTGGCGATCCGGGTCAGGTCGATTTGCCAAGAAGAACTATTTCCGGACTCAAAGAAGCCTTGCTAGTCTTGAAAGATATTGACGGAATTGGAATCATTTATCTGGATGACAAAGACATTGTTCGTCACAGATTGGTCAAAAAAGTGATTGATGCGTACAAGCAAATTGAGAATAACGATTAAAAAACAATTAAAAAGATATAAAGCATTCGTTTTTATGGGGACTTTTAATTAAAGATTCAGTAAAAGCGAATGTTTTTTTGTTGACTTAGTTAATTTATGTTAAATAAAAAGTAAAGTTTTGCCTATTTATCTCACATTGAGCCCGTTTTTTTGGTTCTCGGAATCCAAAACAATAAATTTGCAACTCATAAATATTTGATGCCCAATATGAATTCAGAATTAAAAAAAATCAAAGTAGTAATTAGTGATTTAGACGGAACTTTACTCACACCAGAACATAAAATATCAGAATATACCAAAACCATTTTTCAAGAACTGCACAACCAAAATTACCTAATAATTGTTGCCACAGGCCGCCATCACTTAGATGCAATGTCGATAGTTGAAACTTTGGGCTGTCCGGTTTATTTGGTGACATCAAATGGAGCCCGAATTCATTCGCCCGAAAACGAACTGCTTTTTTCTTTAGATCTGCAAAGTGAGCTTGTGAAATCGGTTTTCGATTTAGAAATTGATCCTGAAATTACCGCAGTTTTGTTTAAGGAAGACATTTGGCAAACTAACAAACACAATGAAAAGCTAAACGATTTTCAGAAAGAATCAAAGTATTTGCCTGAAATAGTTGATTTTAGTTCACTGGAAGATTTTGGAGGCATAAAATTTTTCTTTACACATGACAATCATCAAACATTGTTAGATTTGAAAGATAGAATTTTAGAGAACCATTCGGATCATTTCTGTCATGCTTTCAGCTTGCCTTTTTGTTTGGAGTTCATGCACAAGTCAGTGGATAAAAGTGTGGCAATTGCCAAAATTTTAGAGAAAGAAGCTTTTACTTTTGAAGAAGCAATCGCTTTTGGCGATGGATTCAATGATGAAAAAATGTTACTATCAACCGGAAGAGGCCTGATAATGGGCAATGCTCCGGATAATTTTAAAAATAAATTATCGCATTTAGAAGTGATTGCGACGAATGAGAAAGATGGTGTTGCAAAATATTTGGTAGAGAAAGTATTGAGTACTAATGTTTCATTTGCAGTTTAATACAAAATAGGAAAACATTTTTTTTATAGCTTTCAAAGTGTATTTTTGTGTAAATTTAATCACACAAAATAATGACTAAAAAACTTTTTAGACTTGCATTTTTATTAATTGCGGTAGCTGGGCAAAGCCAGAATCTGAAGTTAGAAGAAATAATGAAAGGCGACATTTTTATAGGTTCCCAACCTTCAAATGAGCGCTGGTCTTTGGATGGAAAAAAAATATACTTTGAATGGAATCCGAATAATGAGTTAGGAGAAAGTACTTATTTTTGGGAGAAAACGATTGGAAAACCGCAGCTTGCGACTGAAAAGGAAGCAGCGTTTTCCAAACAGAATTTTAAACAATATCCAGGCTCTGATTTAGTTTACTATATAGAAAAAGGAGCTTTATATTCTTATTCGATAAAAAATAAAATCACTAAGAAACTACTACAACAATCCAATCCTATTTCAAATTTACAACTGGGATTTGAGAATGGGGTTTTGTTTTTTGAACAAAATGACAATCTTTTAAAATTCAATACTAAAGAAGGTACAATAGTACAAATTACGAATTTTAAAACAGGAAAAGGACAAGATGCTGTTTCAGATAAAGAAGATTCCTTTTTGAAGGCGCAACAAAAAGAGTTGTTTCAATTTATTAGAGATCAGGAAGCCAAGAAAAAGTGGAATACGGCCAAAGCGGATGCGAATAAGTCGGATTTTCCAAAAGCCTATTTTTCAGGCAAAAATGAATTTGAAAGTTTAAAAATGAGTCCCAAAGGAGATTTTGCGACTTTCAGACTTCGTGAAGTGAAGGAAAGTAAAAGTGAAAAAATGGAAGTTTTTATCACTGCTGATGGCTACAATCAATCTCCAAATACCAAAGCAAAAGTATCAACTTCGAATTTAACGAGTAGTAAATTTGGAATTTATTCTGTTACCAAGGATTCGGTTTATTTGGTGGATTTTTCCAAATTGAGTCATATTCAAGAGGTTCCTGAATATTATAAATTATACGATAATCTTAAAAATAAGGAGAAAGTAAACAAGTTAATTTTTGTACAATCTCCGGTTTATAACAACGATGGCTCTTATGCTGTTTCCGAAATTAGAAGCTTAGATAATAAGGACAGATGGCTTGTAAAACTAAATTTAGAAAAAGGAAGCTTTGAAGAAATTGATTATCAGCATGACGAGGCTTGGATAGGAGGCCCCGGAATTCCTTCTTATGAATACAGTTCTGGAACCTTGGATTTTCTTGGGGATAATGAAACGATTTATTTTCAATCGGAAGCAACAGGGTATTCCCATTTATATACTTACAATTTAAAATCAAAAAAGAAGGAACAACTAACCCAAGGGAATTGGGAAGTTCGTGATGTTAAGTTATCAAAAGATAAAAAAAACTTTTATTTAACAACTAACACAACCCATCCCGGAAATCGTAATTTCTATAAATTGGCTGCTTCCGAAGGAATATTACAAGCTATTTTGACCAATGACGGAGCCTATGAGGTAAGCTTATCTCCGGATGAAACTTCTCTTTTAGTTCGTTATTCGTATAAAAACAAGCCTTGGGAATTGTATGTTGCTGACAATAAAAAAAATCCAGCGCTGCGTCAGCTGACTTTTTCTACGACAGAAGAATTCAAAGCGTATCCTTGGCGTTCTCCCGAAGTAATCACTTTCAAAGCGCAAGATGGTACTGATGTTCATGCAAGATTGTATAAGCCAGAAACTAATAAAGCCAATAAAGCAGCAATTCTTTTTGTTCATGGAGCGGGTTATTTGCAAAACGCCCATAATCATTGGAGTACTTACCATAGAGAATACATGTTTCATAACTTATTGACCGATTTAGGATATACGGTTTTGGATATTGATTACAGAGGAAGTGATGGATACGGGCGTGATTTTAGAACAGGAATTTACCGTTTCATGGGAGGTAAGGATTTGAGTGATCAGATAGATGGTAAGAATTATTTAGTTGAAAATTTTGGAATCGATGCCAATAGAGTTGGTATTTACGGAGGATCTTATGGCGGTTTTATTACTTTGATGGGAATGCTTACTACACCAAAAGAGTTTGCTTCTGGAGCTGCTTTGCGTTCCGTTACAGACTGGGCGCATTACAATCACGGTTATACAGGAAATATTCTGAATTTTCCGGAAACCGATCCAGATGCTTATAAAAAGAGTTCTCCAATTTATTTTGCCGATAATTTACAAGGAAATTTACTGATGCTTCACGGAATGGTAGATAATAATGTAGAGTACAAAGATGTAGTGCGTTTGTCACAGCGATTCATCGAGTTAGGAAAGAAAAACTGGAGTCTTTCTTCTTTTCCTGTGGAAGCACATGGTTTTAAGGAAACCTATTCTTGGGTAGATGAGTACAGTAGGATTTTAGATTTATTCAATAGCACGCTCCTTAAAAAATAGTGTGTTTAAAGGGCTCAATAATGTTTCAACAATTTTGTGTATCTCTTAGAAACAACCTATTTTTGCAAAAACAACAACACAACACTTATACTGATGAGTAATACAATTACAAGCACTAATTTTAATTTTCCCAATCAAAAATCGGTTTACCGAGGTAAGGTGAGAGAAGTTTATAATATTAACGATGATCTTTTAGTAATGGTGGCTACTGACAGGCTTTCGGCTTTTGACGTTGTTCTGCCAAAAGGGATTCCGTACAAAGGGCAAATTCTAAATCAGATTGCTACTAAAATGATGGAATTGACTCAGGATATTGTGCCAAACTGGTTGATTGCGACTCCGGATCCAAGCGTTGCTGTTGGGCATTTGTGTGAACCTTTTAAAGTAGAAATGGTGATTCGTGGTTATTTGTCAGGTCATGCTTCACGCGAATATGCTCTTGGCAAAAGAACAATTTGTGGCGTGACTATGGCTGAAGGTTTAAAAGAAAACGATAAGTTTCCAGAACCAATTATTACCCCGACCACAAAAGCGGATAACGGAGAACATGATGCCGATATTTCTAGAGAAGATATTTTATCGAAAGGAATTGTTACCGAAGAGGATTATTTGGTTTTAGAAAAATATACCAGAGCTTTATTTCAAAGAGGAACTGAAATTGCTGCCAGTCGCGGATTGATCTTGGTTGATACCAAATACGAATTTGGAAAGACTAAAGAAGGTGTTATTGTTTTGATTGACGAAATTCATACACCGGATTCTTCTCGTTATTTCTATGCCGAAGGTTATCAGGAAAGACAAGATAAAGGCGAAGAACAAAAACAATTGTCGAAAGAATTTGTACGTCGTTGGTTGATCGAAAATGGTTTTCAAGGATTGGAAGGGCAACAAATCCCGGATATGACTGACGAATATATTGAAACTGTTTCCGAGAGATATATCGAATTATACGAGAATATTCTTGGAGAAAAATTCGTAAAAGCTGATATTTCAAATATTAATGAGCGAATCGAGAAAAACGTTTTGGCTTATTTAGCAAAGAGATAATTTAGATAAAAATATATAATGTTAAAAAACCGCAGTTCAAATTTAGAATTGCGGTTTTTTCGTTTTGTATATAGTCAAATCTATTTTTCCATTTTGGCTTTTAGATTATCGAGTCCTTGTTGTAAATCTTTGCCAATCATTTCGTCCATTTTCATAAATGGAAGCATAATATTAATTGGGTAAGGAATTGTTCCGTTGATTCCCCATTTAACTTTAGTTTGATTAGCGGAAACCATTTCGGTCGACATAAAACCCATTGCGGTATCGTTCATCGGTTCTTTAAAACGAAGTTCAAAATCAAGACGTTTTCCTTCGGTGATTTTGGTAATTTCCTGCTCACCAATTCCTACTTCTTTTACTTCGCTTTCCCAAGCCGAAATAGCGCCAACAGTTCCGTCAGTCCCTTTAAAAGTTGATTTCATATTAGGATCAATAGTAGCCCAAACACTAAATTCATTTTGATTTTTTAAGTATTTCACATAATTAAAAACAGAATCAATAGGTTTGTTGATGGTAACTTCTCTTTCTACGGAGTATTTTTTAGGCATAAAAAGTGCAATAATAAGTGCTAGGGCTATAATTCCCAAAAGTCCAAAAAAGATTTTTTTGATGATATTCATAGTTTTTAAATTAAGGTTAATGCTTATTTTGATTTAATAAATTTTGATTCGTAACAATCGATCCAGTTATCAACCGATATTTTTTGCATCAACTCGCCAATTAAATCAAAGGGAATTTGATCCATTTTTTTGAACCGAATGCAGCTTTTTCCCATATCTAATTTTTGATTGCTGTGTTTGGGATATTCATCGACAAACCATTGTAATAATTGAGGATTGGCGTAAATTCCCATGTGATAAAGAGCGATGAAATTTTTTTGGGAGGCAATATTTACAAATGGCAAAGGTAATTTTGGGTTGCAATGGTATCCTTTTGGATATAAATCATGAGGGACAAGATAGCCAATCATTCCATAACTCATTTGTTCAATAAATCCTTTTGGAATATTATTCAAAATTGTTTCCCGAAGTTTGAGAAATGCTGGTTTTCTTTCTTCTGGAATATCGGTTAAGTAGTCCTTAATAGTTGAAGCTGCTGATTGCATTTTTTAGTAAAGTTAAAAATATTTTTGTGATTTAGTAATGATTTACTGTAACATATTGGCTTTTTTGTCGTCTCAATTAGAAATGAATTGCGTTTTTATTTTTTTTGTATTAAGCCAATGTTAATATTGTGTTAAATATAGTACTTTGCTAAGCATAGTAATAGTTTTTAATCTACATTTGTAAGAGTTTATGAATCATTTAAATATTTAAAATCAATCAATCAAAAACAATCATCATGAAAAAATCAATCATTTATTTAGGAGTAGCTTTAATGGCTTTTGCAAATGTTTCTTTGGCTTCCAATCAAAAGTCATTGAACGTCGAAAAGAATTTAGTTAGTAATTACGGTACTGCAACACCTTTGAGTGTAGCAATAAGTAAAGGTGACCTAGAAATTGTGAAAAAATTTATAGAATATGGAGCTGATGTTAATGAAAAAGCAAATGGTATGACGCCTTTGATGATAGCGGCGCGTTACAACAAAGTTGAAATTATAAAGCTTTTATTGTCTAAAGGAGCCAATTTAAAGGATAAAGATGAAAAAGGTTTTACGGCTTTGAAATATGCCGAATTATCTAATGCTACAGATGCAGTTTCTGTTTTGAAGCAATAGTATCTGCTAAAAGTAGTATAGAAGTAATTAAAAAAGCATCACTATGATTTCATAATGATGCTTTTTGTTTTTAATTAATTGGAGATTGTGATTTTAGGTTTCAGTGGGATTAGCCCCTTAAAATATTATTTAAAATAAGAAAACGTTTCTTCGTTTTCTAGTTTTAGTAATGTTTCATATATCAGTTTGATCACATTTTCGACATCCTCGCGATGTACCATTTCTACAGTTGTATGCATGTAGCGCAAAGGTAAAGAGATTAGTGCGGAGGCAACTCCGCCATTACTGTAAGCAAATGCATCGGTGTCGGTTCCTGTAACACGTGAAGAAGCCAATCGCTGGAACGGAATTTCTTTGGCCATGGCAGTTTCTAAAATCAATTCTCTCAAATTATTTTGAACCGCCGGTGCATAAGTCACCACAGGACCTTTTCCTATTTTTGTTTCGCCTTCAATTTTCTTATCAATCATTGGAGTAGTGGAGTCGTGGCATACATCGGTAACAATTGCTACGTTTGGCTTGATGGTTTTGGTAATCATTTCGGCACCGCGCAATCCTACTTCTTCTTGAACGGAATTAGTAATGTATAATCCAAAAGGAAGTTTGATGTTGTTTTCATGGAGCAAACGCGCCACTTCGGCAATCATAAATCCCCCCATGCGGTTATCTATGGCGCGACAAACAAATTTGTTTTCGTTCAATATTATGAATTCGTCAGGATAGGTGATAACGCAACCTACGTGAACTCCCATTTTGTCCACTTGTTCTTTGGTCTCGCAGCCAATGTCGATGAAGAGATTGTCAACTTTAGCCACTTCTTCTTTGCTTCTGTTGCGAGTATGAATTGCTGGCCAACCGAAAACACCTTTTACAATACCTTTTTTAGTGTGAATGTTCACGCGTTTTGATGGTGCAATTTGGTGATCTGAACCGCCATTTCGAATTACATAAATTAATCCATCATCAGTAATGTAGTTTACGTACCATGAAATTTCATCAGCATGGCCTTCAATTACTACCTTGTATGGAGCATCCGGATTAATAACACCAACTGCTGTTCCGTAAGTGTCTGTTATAAATGTATCAACATAAGGTTTTAAATAATCCATCCATAATTTTTGCCCCTCGGCTTCAAATCCGGTCGGTGAAGCATTATTTAAATATTGCTCTAAAAATGTGATAGAGGATTCTTTTAATATCGATTTTGTGCTCATAAAATATTTTTTTGCTAAATTATAAATTTGGTATTACAGTTGTATATATAATGTATAATTTTACATTTAAATTTTTCTATATGAAGTTTGTCAATTTTCTGCTTTTCATCTTTTTTATATCTATAACAGTTCGCGGACAGGTTGTTTCTAAAGATACCGTAAAAATGGGTTATACATTAAAAGATTCGGATGAAATTCTTAATGATACGATTCAACTGGAAGAGATAGTTGTTTCTAAAGAAAAGCTAGACCCGGATGCTAAGAAGCAATTTCTTCTTTTACAAAGCAGAGTGTATAAAACCTATCCTTATGCTAAATTAGCCTCAGAAAGATTAACTATGTTGAATAAAGGCATGGCAAGTTTAAAGACTAATAAAGAGAAAAAACGATATTTTAAAATTGTAGAAACTTATCTCAATGATGAATTTGAAGCTAAGCTTAAAAAGCTCTCTCGTAGTCAGGGGCGAATTTTAGTAAAATTGATCCATCGTCAAACAGGGACTACTACTTATGAGCTAGTGAAGACATTAAAGAGTGGTTGGAAAGCTTTTTGGTCTAATACTGCCGCGAGTATGTTTGATATTAATTTAAAATCGGAATATGCGCCTTTTGAAGTCAACGAGGATTTTTTAATTGAAACCATACTCAATAGGGCTTTTGAATCAGGAAGGTTACAAAACCAGCCGCCTGCAAATCCGGTCAACATGGATAATTTAAATGATTTTTGGGAATCCAAAGCTAAAAAGTTAAAGTCGTAGCATTTCACGATTGTGTGATACCTTATGTATATTTAGTTTTAAAAAAGTCAAAGTCGTAGCATGTACTTTCTATTCGCTACAATCTTCCGGTCCGATTTTGATTGTTTTTTATGGTCAAAGTGCTTCTTTTTCATAAAAAGAGTTTTAAAGTTTAAGATGCTGCGATTTCAAGACACACGTTTTCAGATGGTTAAAAATAAAGTTTTAAAAAGGGTAAAAATACTTGTTCAAAAGTATTGTTTAAGCGAATAAAGGTGGTACTTTTGCACCCGCAACAGCGACAAAGTTCATTAAGATATTGCCGGTTATTATTTGATTTAGGGATTAAGGTTTCTAAAATAAAAATCAAAAAAAGCTTGTGAGATTTGAATTGGCTTATTACATTTGCACCCCGCAAAATATGCAAAGTTCCTTGAGAGATTGGTAAGAAAGATTAAAGAAAAGAGGTTTAAAACTTCGAAAAAAAACTTTAAATTTTTCTTGCGAGATTAAAAAGAAGTTGTACTTTTGCACCCGCTTCGAGAAACACACTAAGTGAGTTATACGAGACGAAAAAAAAGATAAGACACGTTCCTAGACATATTGAATTGACAGCCGTTTTAAGAGAGATCTTAAAACAAAAGAATAAGAGTAATAGAATCGATAGATTATAATAAAACCACTAGATCTTCAGTCAAACATAAATAGAATCAAAGCAATTTGATTCGCATAATATACGATGAAGAGTTTGATCCTGGCTCAGGATGAACGCTAGCGGCAGGCTTAACACATGCAAGTCGAGGGGTATTGGTTTTCGAACCAAGAGACCGGCGCACGGGTGCGTAACGCGTATGCAATCTACCTTTCACAGAGGGATAGCCCAGAGAAATTTGGATTAATACCTCATAGTATACTGAGTTGGCATCAACTTAGTATTAAAGTCACAACGGTGAAAGATGAGCATGCGTCCCATTAGCTAGTTGGTAAGGTAACGGCTTACCAAGGCTACGATGGGTAGGGGTCCTGAGAGGGAGATCCCCCACACTGGTACTGAGACACGGACCAGACTCCTACGGGAGGCAGCAGTGAGGAATATTGGACAATGGGCGCAAGCCTGATCCAGCCATGCCGCGTGCAGGATGACGGTCCTATGGATTGTAAACTGCTTTTATACGAGAAGAAACACTGGTTCGTGAACCAGCTTGACGGTATCGTAAGAATAAGGATCGGCTAACTCCGTGCCAGCAGCCGCGGTAATACGGAGGATCCAAGCGTTATCCGGAATCATTGGGTTTAAAGGGTCCGTAGGCGGTTTAGTAAGTCAGTGGTGAAAGCCCATCGCTCAACGGTGGAACGGCCATTGATACTGCTAAACTTGAATTATTAGGAAGTAACTAGAATATGTAGTGTAGCGGTGAAATGCTTAGAGATTACATGGAATACCAATTGCGAAGGCAGGTTACTACTAATTGATTGACGCTGATGGACGAAAGCGTGGGTAGCGAACAGGATTAGATACCCTGGTAGTCCACGCCGTAAACGATGGATACTAGCTGTTGGGGGCAACTTCAGTGGCTAAGCGAAAGTGATAAGTATCCCACCTGGGGAGTACGTTCGCAAGAATGAAACTCAAAGGAATTGACGGGGGCCCGCACAAGCGGTGGAGCATGTGGTTTAATTCGATGATACGCGAGGAACCTTACCAAGGCTTAAATGTAGATTGACCGGTTTGGAAACAGACTTTTCGCAAGACAATTTACAAGGTGCTGCATGGTTGTCGTCAGCTCGTGCCGTGAGGTGTCAGGTTAAGTCCTATAACGAGCGCAACCCCTGTTGTTAGTTGCCAGCGAGTCATGTCGGGAACTCTAACAAGACTGCCAGTGTAAACTGTGAGGAAGGTGGGGATGACGTCAAATCATCACGGCCCTTACGCCTTGGGCTACACACGTGCTACAATGGCCGGTACAGAGAGCAGCCACTGGGCGACCAGGAGCGAATCTATAAAACCGGTCACAGTTCGGATCGGAGTCTGCAACTCGACTCCGTGAAGCTGGAATCGCTAGTAATCGGATATCAGCCATGATCCGGTGAATACGTTCCCGGGCCTTGTACACACCGCCCGTCAAGCCATGGAAGCTGGGGGTGCCTGAAGTCGGTGACCGCAAGGAGCTGCCTAGGGTAAAACTGGTAACTAGGGCTAAGTCGTAACAAGGTAGCCGTACCGGAAGGTGCGGCTGGAACACCTCCTTTCTAGAGCCTTATTGTTAGTTGATTTATCAACACGTTAAGGAAAGAGACGAAAAGAGAATTTGGAAAATATTTAAAGAATTTATTGCTCTTGCTGTTAATTTAAAAAATAATGAAAATTAAGTAAAAACAGAGTCTCGTAGCTCAGCTGGTTAGAGTACTACACTGATAATGTAGGGGTCGGCAGTTCGAGTCTGCCCGGGACTACTTTTTAAGTTGTTAATTATGAATTGTAAATTATAAAAAACAAAATAAAAAACTGAAAAGCTTAGTAAAAAAGGAAATTTTAGAGGTTGAGTAACCGTTTTAAGTGCTGTTAACTGAAAACTGTTAACTGACAACTAAAAAATGGGGGATTAGCTCAGCTGGCTAGAGCGCCTGCCTTGCACGCAGGAGGTCAACGGTTCGACTCCGTTATTCTCCACAAAAGAAGTGGTCAGAAAAAAAGTGATCAGTGTTCGGGTAAAACTGAATACTAAAAACTGTAGACTGAACACTGAATCAAAGTTCATTGACATATTGAGATAAGAAAAATATTAAAAGTAGAAAGCGTTTTTTACTATTAGTAGTAAAAGACAAACAAAAACGGTCTTAATTAATTTTAAGATTGGTACAATAAGCAAAATAAGGGCGTATGGGGGATGCCTTGGCTCTCAGAGGCGATGAAAGGCGTGATAAGCTGCGAAAAGCTACGGGGATGGGCACACACCAATTGATCCGTAGATACCTGAATGGGGCAACCCACTATGTTGAAGACATAGTACACCGATAGGTGGGCAAACCCGCTGAACTGAAACATCTAAGTAGGCGGAGGAGAAGAAAACAAAAGTGATTCCGTAAGTAGTGGCGAGCGAACGCGGATTAGCCCAAACCAATGTTGTTACGGCAATGTTGGGGTTGTAGGACCACGACATTTCTTGCACGAGGAACTAGAATCTACTGGAAAGTAGAACCATAGAGGGTGATAGTCCTGTATAGGTAACAAGTGTAAAGGATAGTGGTATCCTGAGTAGGGCGGGGCACGTGAAACCCTGTCTGAATTTGGCGGGACCATCCGCTAAGGCTAAATACTCCTGAGAGACCGATAGTGAACCAGTACCGTGAGGGAAAGGTGAAAAGAACCGTGAATAACGGAGTGAAATAGATCCTGAAACCATACGCTTACAAGCGGTCGGAGCCCTTTCGTGGGGTGACGGCGTGCCTTTTGCATAATGAGCCTACGAGTTAACGTTGCTGGCAAGGATAAGTGGTTAAGCCACGGATCCGTAGCGAAAGCGAGTCTGAATAGGGCGCTTTAGTCAGTAGTGTTAGACGCGAAACCGTGTGATCTACCCATGGACAGGTTGAAGCTGTGGTAACACACAGTGGAGGACCGAACCCGTTGACGTTGAAAAGTCTTGGGATGATCTGTGGGTAGGGGTGAAAGGCCAATCAAACTCGGAAATAGCTCGTACTCCCCGAAATGCATTTAGGTGCAGCGTTAGTTATAAAGTTATATAGAGGTAGAGCTACTGATTGGATGCGGGGGCTTCACCGCCTACCAATTCCTGACAAACTCCGAATGCTATATAATGTTCACTAACAGTGAGGGCTTGGGTGCTAAGGTCCAAGTCCGAGAGGGAAAGAACCCAGACCATCAGCTAAGGTCCCCAAATATATACTAAGTTGAAAGAACGCGGTTTGTCTGCATAGACAGCTAGGATGTTGGCTTGGAAGCAGCCATTCATTTAAAGAGTGCGTAACAGCTCACTAGTCGAGCGGACGAGCATGGATAATAATCGGGCATAAGTATATTACCGAAGCTATGGATTTACAATTTATTGTAAGTGGTAGGGGAGCATTCTAACAGGGTAGAAGGTGTGTTGTAAAGCATGCTGGACTGGTTAGAAAAGAAAATGTAGGCATAAGTAACGATAATGCGGGCGAGAAACCCGCACACCGAAAGACTAAGGTTTCCACAGCTATGCTAATCAGCTGTGGGTTAGTCGGGACCTAAGGCGAACCCGAAAGGGACAGTCGATGGCCAACGGGTTAATATTCCCGTACTACTGTTAACTGTGATGGGGTGACGGAGTGATGAAAGTGCCGCGAACTGACGGAATAGTTCGTTGAAGTACCTACCTATAAGACCCGCAGGCAAATCCACGGGTTTTGGGGAAATACGATAGTACTCGGCGTCTTCGGACAAAGAGATAGTGCACCTAAGGGCTTCCAAGAAAAACCTCTAAACTTCAGGTTAATAGTACCCGTACCGCAAACCGACACAGGTAGTCGAGATGAGAATTCTAAGGTGCTCGAGAGATTCATGGCTAAGGAATTAGGCAAAATAGACCCGTAACTTCGGGAGAAGGGTCGCCAGCAGCAATGCTGGCCGCAGTGAAGAGGTCCAGGCGACTGTTTATCAAAAACACAGGGCTCTGCAAAATCGTAAGATGAAGTATAGGGCCTGACACCTGCCCGGTGCTGGAAGGTTAAGAGGAGATGTTATCTTCGGAGAAGCATTGAATTGAAGCCCCAGTAAACGGCGGCCGTAACTATAACGGTCCTAAGGTAGCGAAATTCCTTGTCGGGTAAGTTCCGACCTGCACGAATGGTGTAACGATCTGGACACTGTCTCAGCCATGAGCTCGGTGAAATTGTAGTAACGGTGAAGATGCCGTTTACCCGCAGTGGGACGAAAAGACCCTGTGCACCTTTACTATAGCTTAGTATTGACCTTGGATAAATGATGTGTAGGATAGGTTGGAGACTGTGAAGTGGCGTCGCTAGGCGTTGTGGAGTCATTGTTGAAATACAACCCTTTGTTTATCTGAGGCCTAACCCCGCGATTGCGGGGGACATTGCTTGGTGGGTAGTTTGACTGGGGTGGTCGCCTCCAAAAGAGTAACGGAGGCTTCTAAAGGTTCCCTCAGTACGCTTGGTAACCGTGCGTAGAGTGCAATGGCATAAGGGAGCTTGACTGAGAGACATACAGGTCGATCAGGTACGAAAGTAGAGCATAGTGATCCGGTGGTTCCGCATGGAAGGGCCATCGCTCAAAGGATAAAAGGTACGCCGGGGATAACAGGCTGATCTCCCCCAAGAGCTCATATCGACGGGGGGGTTTGGCACCTCGATGTCGGCTCGTCACATCCTGGGGCTGGAGAAGGTCCCAAGGGTTGGGCTGTTCGCCCATTAAAGTGGCACGCGAGCTGGGTTCAGAACGTCGTGAGACAGTTCGGTCTCTATCTACTGTGGGCGCAAGAAATTTGAGTGGATCTGATTCTAGTACGAGAGGACCGAATTGGACAAACCTCTAGTGTATCTGTTGTCACGCCAGTGGCACTGCAGAGTAGCTACGTTTGGAAGGGATAAGCGCTGAAAGCATATAAGCGCGAAACCCACCACAAGATGAGATTTCTTTTAAGGATCGTGGGAGATGACCACGTTGATAGGCTATAGATGTAAAGGCAGTAATGTCATAGTCGAGTAGTACTAATAATCCGTAAGCTTATGTACACCCTTTTCCTCCCGAGCAATCGGGAGGGAGAAACTTTCTAAAAATAAATTTACTTTTCTTTATCTCAGTATGTTAAGATATTGCAGCAAAGCTGCGTTTAAAGTTTGAAGTTTAATGTTACAAGTTGTTAACTTGAAACTATAAAAACTTGAAACTCCTTAAACAATAATCTTAAGGTGGTTATTGCGGCGGGGCTCACCTCTTCCCATCCCGAACAGAGTAGTTAAGCCCGCCAGCGCAGATGGTACTGCAATTATGTGGGAGAGTATGTCGTCGCCTTTCTTTAAAAACCTCATTCTATGAATGAGGTTTTTTATTCTTACTTCGATTTTTGTCAAGTAAAAGGTACCTTAGCTCAGATGGTAGAGCAATGGACTGAAAATCCATGTGTCCCTGGTTCGATCCCTGGAGGTACCACATCATGCTCGGATGGTGAAATTGGTAGACACGCTGGACTTAAAATCCAGTGAACAGCAATGTTCGTGCGGGTTCAAGTCCCGCTCTGAGTACTAAAAACTTCAGCTAGCTGAAGTTTTTTTATTTAAAGAAAATATGTTTTTTAATATTTTTTTGGGGTCAAGTGCAAAACGGATCATGGGATCAAGCGCAAAAGTTGGGGGATTAGGCAAAAAGATTAGATAATCTGAACAAGAAGAAATCTATTTTCCTTACTCCTCTAAACTGACTTCTAAAGGCTTTTATTTTTGCATTGAAAGATTCAGCAGAAGCATTGGTCCTTCTATTATCAAAGTAGTTTAAGATTGACCGGTAATTGAAAGTTATAGTATTGAGTAGAATATTGAAGTTTTTAAAACCAGATTCCTCTACATTCCTATACCAATGTGCTAGTTTAGTCATCGCAATGTGCTTGTCATTGTTGCTATTGTAGATACCTCGAAGTTGTTGGCTTAGATAATAGGCTGTTTTTATATCTGGATATAGTCCAAATAATAATTGAGCTCTTTCATTTTGATTCTCAGTCCATTTTTCGCGAGATTTATAAAGTGCATATCGACTCCTGGCTAATAGCTGTTTTACAGAGTCACCGTTAGCTAAGAGCTCCGGAATATAGGTTTGATTCTCTCTTTTGGCTTGCAATATCAATTGATTCTCAAAATCCATAGCCTCCCATCGATGTTTAATCCTAATCTCTTGTAAGGCTTCCAGTGCCAGTTTTTGGACATGAAATCTATCTGTTACCTGTGTGGCTTTAGGGAAACATCTTTTAGAGATCAATTTCATAGAATTAGCCATGTCAAGTGTTATTTCTTTGACACAGCTTCTCTTCTTGTAATCAATCTTTCTGATATGTTCTATGACTTTATCTGCCTTTGTTCCAGCAACAATGGCAACTAAGGAACCTTTTTTACCTTTGAACTTCTTGTTGGTTACAATAGTGTAAAGTTCACCCTGAGACAAAGCTACTTCGTCAATTGATAAATGGGTGCCCATATTTTCAGGGTAAACAATCCATTGATGTGCATGTTCTCGTGGAGCCCAAGCATTAAAGGAACTCAGGTGTTTTTTATATTGTCGTTGGAGTTTCTTTCCGTTGACTCCGAAGAAACCACCAATGGTGTGACAATCAGTAGCACTCTTATCTATTAATTTCTTTTAAAAAAGCCGCAAACTCTTGAGTCATGCGGGTTCCTTTAGCAACTAAATTCCAATCTCTTTTAAGAATTTCGCCTGTTGTCTTATTTGTCCAGCGACGTCTTTTTATATGTAGATATACATATTTACCTCTGAGAGGGAAATCCTGAATGGTTATCTCATCCTGAAAGCCCTTTGATACTAGTTCCAGTGTATCAAATTCTTTTGGAGGCTTGGCATTCTCTTCAAAATATAGGTGTACTATTTCTTCTGTGTTAGTAGAAGAAACCACTTCAAAGTGATCTACTAAAAAGTCAGGTAACATGAATTTTAAAAGGTCTATTGGGGGCATCTCTCATTCTTAAGATTGCAAATCTCTCAATTTATTTTGACATTTCCCCCAGGTTTTGGGATTTATCCTTTTTATTTTCAAATCTAAATTTATTTCAATGAAAATGATACTCATTTTTAGTGTATTGCTTTTTGGACTCGTTTGTAATGCTCAAAAAGGGGAAGTAGAAGGAGTTATTAAGAATTTTTTAATGCATTTCATCAAAAAGACACTGTTAAGCTAAAGTCAGTTTGCTCCGAAAAACTTATTTTGCAATCTATTAGTGAGAATATTGTAAAAGGGAATAAATTATCTGACGAAAGTGTAAATGAATTTTACAAATCTATTGCAAAAATTCCGTCAAATGTAAAATTTAATGAGAAAATATTAAGTTATAACATTCAGATTGATGGGAGTATGGCTCATGTATGGGCTTCGTATGAGTTTTATCTTAATGATAAGTTGAGCCACTCTGGTGTAAATGCATTCACGTTATTTAAAGAAAATAATCATTGGATAATTATCTACCTGATGATACAAGAAGGAAATAATTTTAGTTATGTAAGATTTGCATTGTGCGGTAATTGTAATTATTTTAAATTGGGATTCAGTGTATTTCGGTTTAACTCCGCAAGTTTCGTTGTCTATAGAAAGGTATTGCCATAGTAATTTCATGCCCAAATATCTTTTGATAATATTCATAAGATTGTAAATTCATAAAAATTGGCTGATTAAAATGAGTTGATTTTATGATTATCCAGAGTATATTTATATTTTTGGATATCGTTATCAAAAATGTAACAATTTTATTAAAATCATATTATCCAATATTAAAAACATGCGATCATTTCAAAAGTATAAATTTATCATACTTACTGCCAGTATATTATTTATGAGTGCTGATTTATCGGCGCAAAATGGGATTAATGCCAATACTTTTTATAAGCACGATCATTATCTCTCCTCTGATAAAATGGAAGGCCGTTTTCCAGGAACTAAGCAGAATAATAAAGCAGCAAGCTATATAAAAAAATATTTCAGGAAATATGGTTTAAAGAAATTCAATAGTAATTATTATCAATCTTTTAAATTATTTGTAAAAGCAGATATAAATAAGATGAAATCCGATACTGTAACTACCCAAAATGTGGTTGGATATATTGAAGGTTCAGATGTTGTTCTTAAAAATGAGTTCATAGTGATAGGTGCTCATTATGATCATTGGGGATGGGGAGGAAAAGGATCAAGCAGTAAAAAAAAGGATACAATGGCAATTCATAATGGAGCTGATGACAATGCTTCCGGAGTTTCTGCCTTATTATCGATTTTACAAGAATTATCAAAAAGTAAAGTTAAACCTAAAAGGAGTATTATTTTTATTGCCTTTAGTGGTGAAGAACAAGGCTTATTAGGTTCGAAATATTTTGTAAATAATTTGCCAGTTAATAAAAGTGCGGTTAAGGTCATGTTAAACATGGATATGGTAGGTAGATTAAACGCAGAAAAGCAATTGTATATGGGAGGTGCGGGTACTTTTCCTGATGGTGTGGAACTGATGAAGAGACTGACAATTGGTAGTGGTTTAAATCCAATTATTCATGCAGGTGAAGTGGGTGGTTCAGATCACGTTTCATTTTACAAAAGTGACATTTCGAGTATTGGTTTTCATACTGGTGGCCATCCGCAATATCATACTCCTGAAGATGATATCGATTTAATTAATAGTGAGGGTGGTGCCTTAGTATGTAAATACATTTATAATGCTTTAATTGAAATTGCTAACTACAAAGAAAAACTCTATTTTATCAAACAGAATTAATAGAAAAATTTAGTAATTTTATCTGTAATAGTTACAAATATCTTTAATGGAACAAATCGGACATTTGGGCTTTGGTCTACAAATTTCCCTACCAAGAAAGGATAGCGCCATACCAATTTCTCCCCAAATGGCTTTTGTAAATACTTGCATTAACTGTTTTTCGGCTTTAATACCGTCTTTTGTTTCAGGGATTAATCCGATTCTGGGAGCCACGCGAATCACGTGTAAATCAGCGATAATTCCTTCTGCCGGAACATGAGATTCACGCATAATAACATTGGCAGATTTTCGTCCAACGCCTTTTAAGGCAGTTAATCCGTGCATAGTCAAAGGTATATTCGAATCTTTTTTGAGGTTTTTAGCTATTTCTAATAACCAATTGGCCTTGTTATTAAAGTTTTGAACTCCCGAAATGTGTGAAAGCAAGCTGTCAATATCTGTAACCGAAAGACTAGCTATATTTGGGTAAGTTTCAAAGAAGGCGGGCGCTATTGAATTAATATGAGCATCAGAATCCTGAGCAGAAAGTACAACCATAATGAGCAATTGGTATCGATTGTGGTAGTCTAAAGGATGTTTTCGACCTTCGTATTGCTTCAAAACTGGAGCTAATTTTCCGGACCAATTATCACTGTCACCAAATAAATCCATATTCTATTCTTCTTTAAAATCGATAGATAATGAATTTACGCAATAACGCTGACCTGATTTAGTAGGTCCATCATTAAAGACATGGCCCAAGTGTCCACCACAGTTAGCACAAAAAATTTCGGTACGGATCATTCCATGCGTTTTATCCAAAACATTTTTTACTTTTCCCGCTATTGCATCGTCAAAAGAAGGCCAACCACAATGGGCGTCAAACTTAGAATTGCTTTCAAATAAAGCTTCGCCACAGCCACCACAACAATAGGTTCCTTTCTCGAAAGTAAGATTGTATTTTCCAGTGTGTGGGTATTCGGTTTCTTTTTGACGAAGAATTCGATATCTTTCTTCTCCCAATTCGGATTTCCATTGTTCTTCAGTTTTTTGCAAAGGATATTCCATCGTATGTTTTGTTTGTGTAAAATTAGTTATTTAAGATGAATTGAACCACTTTGTCAACCACCTTCTGGTCCCCAAGGATTTTGCGATGTCCCAAACCTTTTGTTAGTATAATTTCACTGTTTTTTAAGTGTTTATGGATGTGAATACCTGCTTTGACAGGGACTTCGTAATCATTTTCATCATGAACAATTACAGCCGGAATAGTAATTTCTGTTGCGGCTTTGTAAGCGGAATAATCGTCCATACTTCCTCCGTATTTTTTCTCGAAATGCAAACGTAAACTAGTAGCAATACTGGATTTCAACTCTAATTTTGCAATAAAATCATCAATAATATCTTGTACAACATCACCGCTTCCAATAATGGCTAAACGATTAATTTTCAATCCACTTTTTACAGAATTCAATACTGACATTCCTCCCAAAGAATGTCCGATTGCCGCTTCAAAAGGACCAAATTGTTTTTCTAATTCTAAAATACTGGCAATAAAATCGACCATAATCGTACTGTTGCCTGGAGATTTTCCGTGAGCTGGCGCGTCAAAGCTTATGGTAGAATAGCCTGCTTTTACTAATTCATCGGCAATTTTTACTAACTGTGTACCACGTCCAGACCATCCGTGAACTAACAAAATTTTCGGATTGTTTTTTCCATAATGATAGACATTAACTTGCTTATCTACTGCCGGAATTTGTACTAATTGTTGGGTACTGTTGCGATCCATTTCCAATTCTCTTTTTGGAGTTTTATGTTTTATGGGAGTTGTAAATAATTTTGCAGCATATAAAGTAGCCAGTTTTGGGGAGAAAAAAGCAATTATTTTACCGGTTAAGATGATAATCCTGGGGATTTTTAGTGTTTTTTCAGGATTAGGGCTGATTTTTGTCATTTTAATAAAATTTATTTGGGGTTCCTTTTGTATGTATTTTTAGTTAAATTTAGAAAACTTAAAATGCTCTTTTTTCTAAAAAAAAATGATGTAAAAATAGCATTAATTTAAAACAGAGGAAAGGTACTATTAAGTATTAAAACGTAGTATTGTTTTAGCAATAATTTAAAGTTTATAAAATTTTATCAATGGAAATATTTCATATTAGTGCTGAATGTTATCCCATGGCAAAAGTTGGCGGACTGGCCGATGTTGTGGGGGCATTACCAAAATATCAGAGTAAAGCCGGTCATCAGTTAAGGGTTGTAGTCCCTGGCTATGATACAAAATTCAGGAATGATAATGATTTTGACTGTGCTTATGAAGGGGAAATTAAAATGGGGAATCATCATTTTCATTTTAAAGTGCTTAAAGAAATTACAGATAAATTAGGTTTTCAATTGTATCTAATTGATATTCCGGAACAGTTTTACAGAACCGAAGTATATGGATATGAGGATGATATTGAGCGTTTTTTATCTTTTCAAATTGCGGTTTTAGATTGGATAGCACAAAGGGATGAAATTCCGGGTATAATCAATTGCCACGACCACCATACGGGATTGATTCCTTTTATGATGCTCTACTCTCATAAATATAGAAGATTAGCAAATACGGCTTCGGTGATTACCATTCACAACGGTTTGTACCAAGGACAGTTTGGTTTTGATAAATTGAATTATATACCAGAATTTGATTTATCCCATGTCAATGTTCTAGAATGGGATAATTGTATCAATTCCTTGGCAGTAGCTATAAAATGTGCCTTGGCAGTGACTACTGTTTCACCAAATTATCTGAACGAAATTAACAATTATGCCAATGGATTAGAATCTCTTTTTAATAGCGTACGCTATAAATCAAAGGGGATTTTGAACGGGATTGATACTGAAGTATGGAATCCGGTCAAAGATAAAATGTTAGAGAAAAATTATTCGGTTGAGAATTTTGAAAAAGGCAAACGAATTAATAAAAAGGTACTTTGTACTCTTTTTGAATTGGATCCTACAAAACCATTATTCAGCTTTATCGGTAGACTATTTGATGAAAAAGGAGGTGATTTATTGCCTCAAGCTTCGGCTTTGGCCTTATCTGAAAATTTTAAGGAAATCAATATTTTGATATTGGGTTCGGGAAAGCCTGAAATTGAAAATCAACTGAAAAGTTTATTAGTTGATTATAAGGGAAACTACAATGTTTTCATTGGTTATAACGAAGAATTGGCACACCTAATTTATGCAGGCGCCGATTTTTTATTAATGCCTTCACGGGTTGAACCTTGTGGATTAAACCAAATGTATTCCTTGCAATATGGAACCATTCCTATTGTTAGAAGAACAGGCGGCTTGAAGGATACTGTAATTGATTTTGGAGATAATGGAAACGGAATTTGTCACGATCAGGCTTCTGTGGGGGATATTTGTTATTCGATTAGAAGAGCGATACAGTTATACAAAGACAAGGAACATTTAAATAAAATTAGAGAATTAGGAATGAAAACCGATCATTCTTGGGAACGAGTGTGTCAAGAGTATTTGGAATTATACCATTTAATAACGGACAAAATATGAAATAGCTATGATTTGAGAAAGATCGTCATTAATGATGAGTCCTCATGACCTATAACATATTTCTAAAATTTAAAACTATCTATATATGAAAGACAGGAAAAAGAATGTTATTGCAATTATTCTAGGCGGAGGCCAAGGATCTAGATTGTATCCGTTGACAGAAACCAGGTCAAAGCCGGCGGTACCCATAGGAGGGAAATACAGATTAGTAGACATTCCGATTTCGAATTGTTTGAATTCCGATATTTACCGCATGTTTGTGCTTACGCAATTCAATTCAGCTTCTTTAAATGCACATATAAAAAACACCTATTCCTTTAGTGTTTTTAGTCAGGCTTTCGTAGATATTTTAGCCGCAGAACAAACGCCTAATAATCCAACTTGGTTTCAGGGCACAGCCGACGCAGTAAGGCAATGTATGCCACACTTTTTGAACCATCAATTTGAATATGCTTTAATTCTTTCTGGGGATCAATTGTACCAAATGGATTTTAATGAAATGATAGAGGCTCATATTAAAAGTAAAGCCGATATTTCCATAGCAACTCTACCAGTTAATGCTAAAGATGCTCCCGAATTTGGAATTTTAAAAACAAATAAAGATAGTTTTATAGAGTCTTTTATAGAGAAACCCGCTAAGGAACTTTTATCCGATTGGAAGTCAGATGTAAGTGAGCAAATGAAAAGCGAGGGAAAAGATTATTTAGCGTCGATGGGTATTTATATTTTCAACAAAAAATTATTAGTTGAATTAATGAATAATCCTGACAGCAAAGATTTTGGTAAAGAAATCATTCCACAGGCTGTAGGGAATCAAAAAATTCTAAGCTATCAATACGAAGGATATTGGACAGATATTGGAAATATTGATTCTTTTTTTGAAGCTAATATTGGACTAACAACAGATTTACCGGTTTTTAATTTATTTGACGATGATAATAAAATTTTTACCAGACCGCGTTTATTGCCTCCATCCAAATTTAAAAATACATTAATCGAAAAGTCATTGATTTCTGAGGGTTGTATTTTGAAGGCCAAAGAAATTAAGAGTTCGGTGATAGGAATTCGATCCAGAATAGGCGAAGAAACGGTTATTCAAAATTGTTATATTATGGGAAATGATTTTTATCAAACCCTAGAAGAGATGAATGAGGACACCAAGAATGATAAAATATTGGTTGGTATTGGAGAAAGATGTTTTATAAGCAATGCTTTGGTAGATAAAAACTGCCGAATAGGGAATGAGGTTTACATCAAAGGTGGAGCGCATTTGGCCGATTTCTCCAATGAATTATATGCGATAAAAGATGGAATTGTTGTCGTAAAAAAAGGCGCTGTTCTTCCGGATAATTATAAAATTGGCTGAGATGTAGATTGGTTTCATAATTAAGATTTTAATTTTTATCAAACAAGATAAAAGTAACCACAATTACCATGGATAAAGTACTCACACATACTCTTTTTACTGATTTTGATATTGATTTGTTTAAGGCTGGAAAGCACTATCGATTATATGAAAAATTAGGCGCTCATTTAATCGAATTAAACGGTATAAAAGGGGTTTACTTTGCAGTTTGGGCACCCACGGCTCAATCCGTATCAGTTGTTGGGGATTTTAATTTTTGGACCCAAGGCGAACATCAGCTGGAAGTACGTTGGGATTCTTCGGGTATTTGGGAGGGATTTATTCCGGAATTAGATAAAGGAGCCCTTTATAAATATAAAATACAGTCTAATAATGGTGAAACTGCCACTGAAAAAGCAGATCCTTTTGCTTTTTATTGTGAAAAATCGCCGCACACTGCCTCTGTAATTTGGGATTTAGACTATAAATGGAAGGATCATAACTGGATGGAAAACCGTAAAAACCATAATGGATTAAATAAACCGTATTCGGTTTATGAAGTACATCTGGGTTCTTGGAAACGGCATACCTCAGACAATAGATTTTTGACTTATCTTGAATTTGCCGAAGATTTGGTAGATTATGTAAAAAAAATGGGATTTACCCATGTAGAGTTCATGCCCGTGATGGAATATCCCTATGATCCTTCTTGGGGCTATCAATTGGTGGGTTATTTTGCGCCCACTTCCCGTTTTGGAAAACCTCAGGATTTTATGGTTTTGGTAGATAAATTACATCAGGCCGGAATTGGAGTGATTCTGGATTGGGTTCCTTCGCATTTTCCTGATGATGCGCATGGTTTGGGCTTTTTTGACGGATCCAATCTTTATGAACATCCGGATCGTAAAAAAGGCTATCATCCTGACTGGAAAAGCTTGGTTTTTAACTATGGTCGAAATGAAGTTCGGTCTTTTTTGATCAGTAATGCGATATTCTGGTTGCAGCATTATCATGTGGATGGATTGCGTGTTGATGCTGTTGCTTCCATGTTATACTTGGATTATTCCAGAAAAGAAGGCGAATGGGAACCAAATATTTACGGCGGAAGAGAAAACCTAGATACCATAAGTTTCTTGAAAGAATTCAACGAAGCGGTTTATGCTAATTTTAAAGGAGTACAAACTATTGCCGAAGAAAGTACTTCTTTCCCAATGGTTTCAAGACCTACTTATGATGGAGGACTTGGATTTGGCATGAAATGGATGATGGGATGGATGCACGATACTTTAGACTATTTTCAAAAAGAGACGGTGTACCGAAAATTTCATCAAAATGATTTGACTTTTTCGATGACCTACGCTTTTACGGAGAATTTTATGTTGCCCTTGTCTCATGACGAAGTAGTTCATGGCAAAAGATCTATTGTGGGCAGAATGCCGGGTGATGAATGGCAGAAGTTTGCTAATTTAAGGTTGCTTTATGGCTATATGTTTACCCATCCCGGGACAAAACTCTTGTTTATGGGTGATGATTTTGGCCAAAGCAGAGAGTGGAATTTTGAAAGTAGCCTAGATTGGCATTTGAATCAATATCCTTACCATGAAGGAGTAAAAGATATGGTGGCTGATTTAAATAAATTGTACAAAACACAACCGGCTCTTTATGAAAAACAGTTTAGTCCGGATGGTTTTGAATGGATTAATTATTCTGACCATGAAAACGCGGTAATTTCTTTTATTCGAAAAGGGAATAATTCAAAAGAGGATGTTATCGTAGTTTGCAATTTTACGCAAATTGTTCGTTCAAATTACAGAATTGGTATGCCACGAATGGGAAATCTAACTGAGATTTTTAATAGTGATGATAAAAAATACGGCGGAAGCGGTGTAAATAATCCCCATCACTTAACGATTGAATCTTCACCTTATGACGGAAAAGATTATTCAATAGAATTGACTTTGCCTCCTTTAGGTATAATTGTTCTTAAGTTTTCGTAATAAAAAGAGAAGCATAAAAAAATAATTTTGACTAGATGATTACAAATACAGAATTACAATATAGAGGCGATTTATATCCCTCCAGAATAGTCTCTTTTAAACATGATGTCGATTCCGTATTTTTTTATACAGATAATAATGTAATACTAAAAGTAACTGTTATAAGAGACAGCCTAATTCGCTTCCGATTTACTACAAAAGGATATTTTAGCAATGATTTTTCCTATGCTATTGATAAAAATCATTCCCAAGGATATAATTTTCTTGAAGTTAGCGAAACCGAAAGCTATTATCAAATACAGACCAGTAAAGTACAATGTAAAATTCAAAAAGCAGATTTAAGACTCTCCGTTTTTGATTTGGATGGAAATATAATTCTGGAGGATGAATTAGGATTCCATTGGGAAGAAAGCTACGAATATGGAGGCAATATTGTAAAAATGAGCAAAGCTTCAAAAGATGGCGAATGCTTTTACGGTCTTGGAGATAAGGCTACTCAATTGAATTTAAAGGGGAAAAGATTAGAGAATTTCGCAACGGATCAATATGCTTTTCAAAAAGACCAAGAGCCTTTGTATAAGGTAGTTCCCTTTTACATTGGACTACAAAATAAGCAATCCTATGGTATTTTCTTTGACAATACGTTTAGGACTTTTTTTGATTTTTGTCAGGAAAGAAGGAATGTAACCAGTTTTTGGGCAGAAGGTGGCGAAATGAATTATTATTTCATTTACGGTCCTCAAATGCAAGAGGTAGTTACTACTTATACGGATTTAACAGGAAAACCAGAATTGCCGCCACTGTGGACTTTGGGCTATCATCAATGCAAATGGAGTTATTATCCGGAAAGTAATGTGAAAGAAATTACGGCTAAATTCCGTCAGTTAAAAATCCCATGTGACGCCATTTATTTAGATATTGATTATATGGATGGTTTCAGATGTTTTACTTGGAACAAAGACTATTTCCCTGATCCCAAAAGAATGGTAGCTGAATTAGCCGAAGACGGCTTTAAAACGGTAGTTATTATTGATCCTGGGATAAAAATTGACAAGAATTATGCTGTTTATAAAGAAGCCTTAGAAAAGGATTATTTTTGCAAAAGAGCCGATGGGCCGTATATGAAAGGAAAAGTCTGGCCTGGCGAATGTAATTTTCCAGATTACACAAATCCCGAAGTGCGAGAATGGTGGGCTGGTTTATTTAAAGAACTAATTTCGGATATTGGAGTAAAAGGAGTTTGGAATGATATGAATGAGCCTGCAGTGATGGAAGTGCCTAATAAAACCTTTCCTATGGATGTACGCCATGATTATGACGGAAATCCTTGCAGCCATAGAAAAGCACATAATATTTATGGAACACAAATGGCTCGCGCTACTTATCATGGCGTAAAAAGATTTGCCTATCCTAAAAGGCCTTTTATTATCACAAGATCAGCTTATTCAGGAGCACAACGCTATTCCTCCTCTTGGACAGGGGATAACGTAGCGAGTTGGGAACATTTATGGATTGCCAACATTCAGATGCAGAGAATGTCAATTTCAGGAATGGGTTTTACAGGCTCTGATATAGGCGGTTTTGCAGAACAGCCTTCTGGGGAGTTGTATGCGCGTTGGATTCAATTGGGGGTTTTTCATCCTTTTTGTAGAACTCATTCTTCCGGAGATCATGGAAATCAGGAACCCTGGGCATTTGATGAGGAAGTGATCCATATTACCCGAAAATTTGTAAACCTGCGTTACCAATTATTACCGTATTTGTATACTATGTTTTGGCAGTATATTGAAGAGGGAATACCCATGTTGAAACCCTTGGTGTATTTCGATCAAAACGATACGCAAACGCATTATAGAAATGACGAATTTGTTTTTGGAAACCAAATATTGGTTTGTCCTATATTAGAAGCAAATGCTTTAGGTAGAAGGATGTATTTTCCTCAAGGGGAATGGTATAATTACTGGACAAATATGGTGGTGATGGGAGCTAAAGAAATGTGGGTGGATACTCAATTTGATGAAATTCCTCTTTTTGTAAAAGCAGGTGCTATTATCCCAAAATATCCTGTTCAGCAGTATGTAGGCGAACTGGAATTTGACGAACTCACTTTGGATATTTACTATAAAGAAGGCAAAGAAAAATCAGTGGTTTATGAGGATGCTCAGGACGGCTATGATTATAAAAAGGGGAGATACAGTTTGCTGTCTTTTCAGCTCACAGGGAAATCAAATAAATTAATTATTCAATTGCATAAAGAAGGGAAGTTTGAAACCAATTATTCAAAGTATAAATTGAATCTCATTGGCTTACCCTTTAAAATAAAGAGCCTTAAAATCGATAGCGAAAAAGTTCGTTTTGACAAAGAGACTTTTGAAGTAGATAATTATCTTATTGTGGATAAGGAATTTGCCGTTTTGCAATTAATTGGGGAATAGAAAAAGCAAAAAAATGTAAAGTTTGACTTTAATTTTATAAATAAAAACTTAATTTTAATTGTATTTTTGTTCTATTAAACTTAATTATCATGAAAAAACATTTAATATTAGGAGTTTGCACTTTAGGATTGGTATTTTCTTGTGCAACGAATCCTATCACGGGAAAAAAGCAATTGAATTTAGTTTCTAATAGCGAATTGTTTCCAACTTCTTTTCAGCAATACGGGACTTTTCTAAAAGAAAACAAAGTTATTTCTGGAACCGCCGATGCAAAGAGAGTGGAGAAAGTAGGGATGAGAATCAAAGCAGCATCTGAAAAGTATTTGACTTATTTAGGACAAGCAGAATATTTGAAAGATTATCGCTGGGAATACAAATTAGTTGATAATAAAGAAGTAAATGCTTGGTGTATGCCAGGAGGGAAAATCGTTGTGTATTCGGGGATTTTACCTGTAACAAAGGATGATGCAGGCTTAGCAACCGTTATGGGGCATGAAGTATCTCACGCGATTGCAAATCATGGAGCGCAAAGAATGAGTGCTGCCCAATTGCAACAATTAGGTGCTGCTGGAGTTGCAGTGGCAACAGGGAATAAAAGTGCCGAAACACAGCAAAGATGGAATCAAGCCTACGGAGCGGGTTCACAAGTACTGGGAATGATGCCATTTAGCAGAAGTCATGAAACCGAAGCAGATAAAATAGGATTGACATTAATGGCAATTGCCGGTTATAATCCGGAAGAGGCAATCACTTTTTGGCAAAGAATGTCAGCTCAATCAGCTGGACAAGCCCAACCGGAAATTTTAAGTACGCACCCTTCTGATGCCACCAGAATCGCTAATTTGAAAGCATTGATGCCAGAGGCAAAAGCTACAGCAGCTAAAGTTGGAATGCTTCCTAAATAATTAGAGCATTCAAGATCTATAAATGAAAGGCCATTTCTATTGATTTGGCTTTTTTTATGTTGAAAAGTAAAATTTTCAAAAAAGAGGAGTTTGTATTCAAAATAAATTGGTTTAAAATCACAAATATGATTGCATTACAAAAAGGAGATAAAAAAATGATTAATGCTTGGGCTTTTTATGATTGGGCTAATTCTGTATATAGTTTAGTTATTGCAACAGCTGTTTTTCCCATCTATTATGAAGCGGTAACCAGTGATAATAATGGGATTGTTCAGTTCATGGGGACTGAATTTAATAATTCGACTTTGTTATCCTATTCTTTGTCTTTGTCTTTTTTGATTGTGGCCTTATTGTCTCCAATATTATCTGGAATAGCCGATTATACCGGGAACAAAAAACGATTTATGCAGTTTTTTTGTTATTTGGGTTCTTTCTCAGTAATGAGCATGTTTTTCTTTAAAGGACAAGATACATTGTGGATTGGTATTCTGGCAACGATTTTGGCGAGTATCGGTTTTTGGGGAAGTATTGTTTTTTATAATTCCTATTTACCTGAAATTGCTTTTCCGGAACAGCATGATAGAGTGAGTGCCAAAGGGTTTATGTATGGTTATGTTGGTTCGATTATTCTATTGGCTTTCAATTTAACTATGGTAATGATGCCAGAATGGTATGGAATAACAGATTCGACTTTGCCGGCTCGAATTTCATTTTTATCCGTTGGTATTTGGTGGGTTGGTTTTGCCCAAGTAACTTTTTATTATTTGCCCAATAATGTCTTTGATAAAAAACCAAAAAAGGATTATATATTTAAAGGATTGAGGGAGCTTAAAGAAGTTGCGAAAAATATAAATAAACTAAAAAGCTTAAAAAAATTCTTGACGGCTTTTTTTCTATATAGCATAGGAGTACAGACAATGATACTATTGGCGGGAGTTTTTGGAAAAAAAGAACTGGGTATTGATACCAGTAAATTGATTATCATTATTTTGTTAATAAACGTAGTCGCCATTTTTGGAGCTTATTTTTTTTCAAGAATTTCAGGGAAAATTGGAAACATAAAAACATTAAAATTAACTATTGCTATTTGGGGATTTATTTGTTTTGCGATTTACTTATTAGATGCTAAAAGTGAGTATATAGACAGCCAATTTTTTGTTTTAGGAGGTTTGATTGGAATGGTTTTAGGAGCGATTCAATCTCTATCTCGATCTACCTATTCGAAGTTATTGCCAGAAACCGAAGATCATGCAACCTATTTTAGTTTTTTTGATGTGACCGAAAAAATGGCCATTGTATTAGGAACTTTTATTTTTGGATTTGTAGCTTCTGTTACCAATTCGATGCGTAACTCCATTTTTATACTCGCTGTTTTCTTTTTATTAGGCTATATTGTGCTTAGTTTTATGAAAAAAGTAAAAGAATCTAAAGATTAATTATTTAGTTAAAAAGAATAAAAAGGAAAGTTTTTTATTAACTACACTTTTTTAGAATGGCATGGAGATTGCCCTTTTAACAAGATTAATAAATAGTCGGCTTAAATCGATTTTATACTGATCTAAGCCGTTATTTGTTGACCAAATTGAAATGTTTAATGACAAAAAGACTTAAATATATTATGTCAAACCACAAAATACTTACAATTGACAATCTGTCACTTCAAGAATTCGATTCAGATGCCGAATTAATACCATTATTGACTCCAGAGGATGAGGAGGAAATGATTAATGAGGAATTACCGGGTTCGTTGCCTATTTTGCCTTTACGAAATATGGTTTTATTTCCAGGAGTTGTGATTCCTATTACTGCGGGTCGTGATAAATCAATAAAATTGATTAATGATGCCAATGCGGCAGGAAAAATAATTGGAGTTGTAGCCCAAATCAATGAAGAAGACGAAGATCCTACAAAGGACGATATTCATACTATAGGAACCGTTGCCAAGATTTTACGCGTTTTGAAAATGCCTGATGGAAACACTACAGTGATCCTTCAAGGGAAGAAACGTTTTGAAATAGACACTGTTGTTTCTGAAGAACCTTATATCACGGCTTCCATTAAAGAATTTGAAGAAAACAGACCTGATAAAAAAGACACGGAGTTTTTGGCTATTTTAGATTCGGTAAAAGAATTAGCGATTCAAATTATAAAGGAAAGTCCAAATATTCCTAGTGAGGCAACCTTTGCTATCAAAAACATTGAAAGCCAATCTTTCCTGATCAATTTTGTTACTTCTAACATGAATTTATCAGTTAAAGAAAAACAAGATTTATTAGCGATAAATAGTTTAAAAGATAGAGCTTTAGAGACACTTCGATATATGAATATTGAGTTGCAAAAACTCGAGCTAAAAAACGATATTCAATCTAAAGTTCGCTTTGATTTAGACCAACAACAAAGAGAATATTTTCTTCATCAACAAATGAAAACCATCCAAGAAGAATTGGGAGGTGTTTCACAGGAAGAGGAAATGGACGAAATGCTCGTGAAATCGAAGACCAAAAAATGGGACGAAAAGACACAAAAACATTTCGAAAAGGAATTGTCTAAAATGCGCCGCATGAATCCTCAAGCGCCTGATTTTGGAATTCAGAGAAACTATTTGGAGCTGTTTTTAGAATTGCCTTGGAATGTGTATTCTAAAGATAATTTTGATTTGAAACATGCTCAAAAGATTTTGGACAGGGATCATTGCGGCTTAGAGGAGGTTAAGAAAAGAATGATTGAACATTTGGCTGTTTTAAAACTGCGAAATGATATGAAATCGCCAATTATCTGCTTGACAGGACCTCCGGGAGTGGGAAAAACATCAATAGGAAGATCAATTGCTGAGGCTTTGGGTAGAGAATATGTGCGAATTTCTTTGGGAGGATTGCGTGATGAAGCGGAAATTCGCGGTCACAGAAAAACATATATTGGCGCCATGCCGGGAAGAATTATCCAAAGTTTGAAAAAAGCGGGAACCTCAAATCCAGTTTTTGTTTTGGACGAAATAGATAAATTATCTAATAGCAATCAGGGCGATCCATCCTCGGCTTTATTGGAAGTTTTGGATCCGGAACAAAACAATTCTTTTTACGATAATTTCCTCGAAATGGGCTATGATTTGTCAAAAGTGATGTTTATCGCTACTTCTAATAATATGTCGGCTATTCAACCGGCATTGCGAGATAGAATGGAAGTTATTAAAATGTCAGGTTATACGATCGAAGAAAAAGTCGAGATTGCACGTCAGCATTTATTTCCGAGACAATTAAAAGAACATGGTTTAACTTCTAAGGATTTGACCATTGGAAAAAAACAATTGGAGAAAATCGTCGAAGGTTATACCCGTGAATCCGGTGTTCGAGGATTGGAAGCTAAAATTGCACAAGTAATCCGAAATGCAGCCAAATCGGTTGCGATGGAAGAAGAGTACAACAAGAAAGTGACTGATGAAGATATTGTGAAAGTTCTTGGTGTTGCTAGATTGGAAAGAGATAAATACGAAAGTAACGATGTTGCAGGAGTTGTAACAGGATTGGCTTGGACTAGCGTAGGAGGAGATATTCTTTTTATTGAATCCTTGATTTCTCCAGGAAAAGGCACTATGACAATTACCGGAAATTTAGGTACGGTAATGAAAGAATCGGCTACAATTGCTTTAGAATACATCAAAGCCAATGCGCAACTTTTAGGGTTGAATCCGGATATTTTATCAAAATACAATATTCATTTGCATGTTCCGGAAGGTGCTACACCAAAAGATGGGCCGAGTGCCGGTATTGCAATGTTGACTTCTTTGGTTTCTTTGTTTACTCAAAAAAGAGTAAAGAAAAGTATTGCCATGACGGGTGAAATTACCCTTAGAGGGAAAGTATTGCCGGTGGGCGGAATCAAGGAAAAAATCCTGGCGGCTAAACGTGCTAACATCAAAGAAATTATTCTTTGTCACGAAAACAAAAGTGATATTGATGAAATAAAACCGCAATATCTTGAAGGCTTGACTTTTCATTATGTAAAAGAAATGAGCGAAGTTTTGAAGATTGCCATTACAGACCAAAAGGTAAAAAATGCTAAAATATTGTAGCTAAATAGCTTTTTTAGAAAATAGAAAATCCAAAACCATTACTTAAGAGGATTAAGCGATGGTTTTGGATTTTTATTTGTTTGGAAATTGAAATAGAAAATAATCATTTCTGATTTTATAATTTTATCTTCGCATTTGAATTCGTGCGGTTAATAATCGATTTTACGTAATGAGGACTTCTTTTGTTAGGAAAAGAAGGAGGAAAAATTAATTTTAGAATAAAAATAAACAGTTGCATAACTTTCAAGAATACTATTTTGGATAAAAAAATTACAATTGCTATCGATGGATTTTCATCCACGGGGAAAAGTACTTTGGCAAAACAATTGGCCAAGGAATTAGGTTATGTTTATGTTGATACAGGTGCAATGTATAGGGCTATCGCTTTATTTGCAATGCAAAACGGTTATATTAAAGAAGATTTTTTTGATAAAGAAGCCTTAGTTGCTAGTTTGCCAACTATTCGCTTACAATTCAAATTTAATCCTGATTTAGGTTTTGCCGAAATGTATCTGAATGAGGTGAATGTAGAAAAAGAAATCAGAACTATAGAAGTATCTCGCTTTGTGAGCAAGGTGGCTGAACTATCCGATGTTCGTGCTAAATTAGTGGAGCAACAGAAAGAAATGGGAAAAAATAAAGGGATTGTTATGGATGGAAGAGACATCGGGACAGTAGTTTTTCCGGATGCTGAACTTAAAATATTCATGACAGCAAGTGCCAGCACTCGCGCACAAAGACGTTTTGACGAATTACAACAAAAAGGAGATAAGGTATCCTATGAAGAAGTTTTGAAAAATGTGGAAGAACGCGATTATATTGATACACACAGAAGTAATTCGCCGCTAGTAAAAGCCGAGGACGCTGTGGAAATTGATAATTCTTACCTTACAAGAGAAGAGCAGTTTAAAGCCGTGTTGGAATTAATTGATGAGATTACTAAAACGATATAATTTTTTGTAAATCTTATTTTTAATATTAGATTTACGCCTTGTTCTTTTTTCAAAATATAAAATACAATTCATCTTATGGGAATTAAAAATAGGTTGGTGATAATGAGTTTTCTTCAGTTTTTTGTTTGGGGAGCTTGGCTTATTACAATTGGGAATTATTGGTTTGGAACTAAAAATTGGGAAGGCACTCAGTTTGGTTTAGTTTTTGGAACCATGGGAATTGCTTCTTTATTTATGCCAACTTTAACTGGGATTATCGCCGATAGGTGGGTGAATGCTGAGAAATTATATGGTGTTTTGCATATTTTATATGCTGTGGTTTTATTTGGTATTACTGAGGTAACAACTCCAGATAACTTTATATATGTGATGTTTGCTGCCATGTGTTGTTACATGCCTACCATTGCTTTAAGTAATTCGATTTCCTATACTTCATTGAAATTGAATAATAAAAATATAGTGAAGGATTTTCCACCTATTCGTGTTTGGGGGACTATTGGATTTATTGCAGCTATGTGGATAACTAATTTAAGCGGAAGCAAGGCTACGGAATACCAGTTTTATATTGCAGGAATAGGGGCTTTAATACTAGGTTTTTATTCGTTTACTTTGCCAAAATGTAAGCCGCAACGCTTAACTAAAGAGAATGCTTCTTGGGTTGAGACCTTAGGTTTAGAGGCTTTTAAATTATTTGGTAATTACAAAATGGCTTTGTTTTTTGTGTTTTCCATGTTTTTAGGAGGTGCTTTACAGCTAACAAATGCTTATGGAGATGTTTTTTTGGATGAGTTCAAACATTTTCCAAAATATGCCGATTCTTTCGTGATTCAATATTCTACGATTATAATGTCAATTTCTCAGGTTTCTGAAACCTTATTTATTTTGGCAATTCCGTTTTTCTTAAGACGTTTTGGGATCAAGCAAGTAATGCTAATTAGCATGTTCGCTTGGGTATTGCGTTTTGGCTTATTTGCTTTTGGAGATCCTGTAAATGGTTTATGGATGATTATCATGTCTTGTATTGTTTACGGAATGGCATTTGATTTCTTTAATATTTCCGGTTCTTTATTTGTAGAAAGTAATACTGATTCTAAAATACGTTCTTCAGCACAAGGATTATTTATGATGATGACTAACGGCGTGGGAGCTGTTTTTGGAAGTTTGACATCAGGATGGGCAATTGATCGTTTTTTTACCAAATCATTCCAGAATACAACTGAATTAGCAGGTTTTTTACAAACAGATTCGAATAATTCTAAAATGCTGGATTTTGTAAAAAGTCACGGCAATACAATTTCTGCCGATGGTGTTTTTAGTAGCGAAATTTTAATGAAGGATTGGCATACCATCTGGTTGTCATTTGCGGCTTATGCCTTAGTTATTGCAATCGCTTTTGCAATATTGTTTAAACACAAACACGATCCGAAAGAGATAGAGAATTTGAGTCATTAAGAATTACTTCTAAATATTACAACCCGATAGATTTCAAAATTTATCGGGTTTTTTTATTATCAAAAGAGTCTTGTTTAGATGTGTTGATTGTCAGCGGGTTATGTTTTTACCCGTTGTTATTACATCTTTTTTAAAATATTTTGTTGTTTCACATAAAAGAATTACTTTTGCAGTCCTTTTGGCGATGAGCGTTTCCTTTAGGATTCAACTATTTATGTAAAACAACTTCTGTTTTTTTACCGCATTACGAAACGCAAAGAAAGCAGAATACAAATTTTTATCAGCATGTCTGAACAATTAAAATCACAAGAAGAGTTTTTAGCTAATTTTAACTGGCACAATTTCGAAGAAGGAATTGATGTAGTTGATGAGAAAAACTTATTAGAATTCGAAGAACTAGTTTCAAAAACTTTCATCGCTACTGATCAAGAAGAAGTAGTAGAAGGTGTAGTTGTTAGAATTACAGATAGAGACGTTATCGTTGATATCAACGCAAAATCGGAAGGTGTTATTTCATTGAACGAATTCCGTTACAACCCAAACTTAAAAGTAGGTGACAAAGTAGAAGTATTGATTGACATCCGTGAGGATAAAACAGGTCAATTAGTATTGTCTCACAGAAAAGCACGTACTATCAAATCATGGGATAGAGTTATTGCTGCAAACGAAACAGGAGAAATCGTTAATGGTTTTGTAAAATGCAGAACTAAAGGTGGTATGATCGTTGACGTTTTCGGTATTGAAGCTTTCTTACCAGGATCTCAAATTGACGTTAAGCCAATTAGAGACTACGATGTATACGTAAACAAAACAATGGAATTCAAAGTGGTAAAAATCAACCACGAATTCAAAAACGTTGTTGTATCTCACAAAGCGCTTATTGAAGCGGATATTGAAGTACAGAAAAAAGAAATCATCGGTCAATTACAAAAAGGACAAGTATTAGAAGGTGTTGTTAAAAACATTACTTCTTATGGTGTGTTCATTGACTTAGGTGGTGTTGACGGATTAATTCACATTACTGACCTTTCTTGGAGTAGAATCAACCACCCAAGTGAAGTTCTTGAATTAGACCAAAAATTAAACGTTGTAATCCTTGATTTCGATGATGAGAAAACAAGAATTCAATTAGGATTGAAACAATTAAACGCTCACCCATGGGATGCTTTAGATGCTAATTTAACTATTGGTGATAAAGTAAAAGGTAAAGTAGTTGTAATCGCTGATTACGGTGCATTTATCGAAGTTGCTGAAGGTGTTGAAGGTTTAATCCACGTTTCTGAAATGTCATGGTCAACTCACTTACGTTCTGCTCAGGACTTCGTGAAAGTTGGAGATGTTGTTGAAGCTGTTATCTTAACTTTAGATAGAGATGACCGTAAAATGTCATTAGGTATCAAACAATTGACTCAAGATCCATGGACTGATATCACTTCTAAATACCCAGTAGGTTCTAAACATACAGGTATCGTTAGAAACTTTACAAACTTTGGTATTTTCGTAGAATTAGAAGAAGGAATTGATGGATTAATCTACATTTCTGACCTTTCTTGGACTAAGAAAATCAAACACCCATCTGAGTTTGTAAACGTTGGTGAAAAATTGGATGTAGTTGTATTAGAATTAGATGTTGACGGACGTAAATTATCTTTAGGTCACAAACAAACTACTGCTAATCCTTGGGATCAATACGAAGATTCTTTCGCTGTAGGAACTATCCACAATGGTGAAATTTCTGAAATTGTTGACAAAGGAGCTACTGTAGAATTCGGAGATGATATCGTTGCTTTCATTCCAACTCGTCACCTTGAAAAAGAAGACGGAAAGAAATTGAAAAAAGGGGATACTGCTGATTTCAAAGTAATTGAATTCAATAAAGAATTCAAAAGAGTAGTTGCATCTCACACTGCTATCTTCCGTGAAGAAGAAGAGAAAAACGTGAAAGCTGCAACTGAAAATACTTCATCTACATCTACTACAAATGCACCAGCTGCAACTTTAGGAGACAACAATGATGTATTGGCTGCATTGAAAGCTAAAATGGAAAAATCAGAGAAAAAATAATTTCTTGATTTTCTAAATACTAGAAAGCTCCACAGCAATGTGGGGCTTTTTTTGTTTCTACTCTTTTGGTAATGGTGTTTTTAATTTTAAGACAAGGAATTCTACTTGCAAAAAGAATTTGCTAGTTTTGGTTTATTTTGATCTTGAGAGTTTCAAAAGTAAATACTGTAATCTATGGATTACTTCTGCTAGCTCTCTTTTGGATTTTTTAATAGAGATTGATTTAGTCTTGAATACGATTAAATTAAGCGTCTAAATCCAATCCGAAGGTAGTTCTTAGAAGTTCAATGTTTGGGTTTATTTCATGCAGCCTATTGTAACGATCTTGGTCGTTAAAGGTTTTTCGGCTCTCGAAGCTTTCATTTACAATAACTTCAATGGTGATGTCATGATTGTGTAAATGTCCTCTCAGGTGTCCTAAAAGACCGTTCATTTCTTTTTCAAAATCCAATTTAGAACCCTCATTAGGTAGTTCGATGCTAATGGACGTGCCTTTCAAAACCGGATCATTGATAAGTAATAAGGATTCCATTATTTTGTAACCTTTATCTCCTAGGCGTTGTGCGTACTTTGTCCATTGCAATAACATTTCAGTTTCTGTAAAGGCTTCTGTAGGTAAATGCGCAGTTTCTCTGATTATCGGTTTACTGTTTTGTTCCAATGCTTTTTTGGCACGAATACTGGATAGCGAAAAGGCTGAAATTTTTGGTTCGTTAGAGGCCGCGACATCGGTTTTTGATATCGAAACTACAGCTACTTTTTCAGGCTGCTTTTCGGCTGGGATTTCAGCAGTTTTAACTACAGGATTTATAGAAATATCAGGAATAGCAGCAGTTTTAGTTTGATCTGCTATAGAATAATCATTTTTTTTAAAATAGCTGGGCGGAATTATAAAGGTGTCAACTTTTTTTTTTCTCCATCAAAAGTGATAGAGGCAAGTTGCATCAAGCAAAGTTCAACAAGCAAGCGTTGATTTTGACTTAATTTGTATTTTAGATCACAATCATTTGCAATAGCGATACCTTTCAATAAAAAATCGGCACTGGATTTCTGAGCTTGCAAGCCATACATTTTTTGGGCTTGTTCTCCAACTTCTAATAAGGAAAGGGTAGAGGGCGTTTTGCTGACCAATAAATCTCTAAAATGCGAAGCTAGTCCCGAAACAAAATGATGACTGTCAAAGCCTTTGGCTAAAATATCATTGAATGCCAAAAGCAAATCTGGGATTTTATTTTCAAGAATTAAATCTGTAATCGTAATGTATGTCTCAAAATCGAGCACATTAAGATTCTCGGTAACGGCCTGACGTGTAAGATTTGTTCCGCAATAGGAAACAACTCTGTCAAAAATGGATAAGGCATCACGCATCGCACCATCGGCCTTTTGAGCGATAATATGTAAGGCGTCGTCTTCAAAAATTACTCCTTGACTAGTGGCTACTTCGGCTAGGTGTTCTTTGGCGTCTTTAACGGTGATTCTTTTGAAATCAAATATCTGACAACGTGAAAGTATCGTTGGTATGATTTTGTGTTTTTCGGTCGTTGCCAAAATAAAAATGGCATGCTTTGGCGGTTCTTCTAATGTTTTTAGGAAAGCATTAAATGCTGCCGAAGATAACATGTGGACCTCGTCAATAATATAAACTTTATATTTTCCGGTTTGGGGTGGAATTCGAACCTGATCAATCAGATTTCGAATATCATCAACAGAGTTGTTTGAGGCGGCATCCAGTTCAAAGACATTAAAAGCAAAATCTTCATTGGGATCATCATAACCCGGTTGGTTAATTTTACGAGCCAATATTCGTGCGCAAGTTGTTTTTCCAACACCACGAGGCCCGGTAAATAATAGAGCAGAAGCAAGGTGGTTGCTGTCTATAGCATTCAATAAAGTATTGGTGATGGCTTTTTGTCCCACAACATCATTAAAGGTTTGTGGGCGGTATTTACGAGCCGATACTATAAACTGTTCCATTAGCATTTCTATTCGAAAGCAAATATAGGCATTGGAATTATATTATGAAAATGATACTTTGTTTAATTCTCAAATTAATCTGATTCTAAGAATTAGCTGTTATTTCAATACCTATGTATACCACTAGAATTGGCAAATCTAAGCCCAGATAACGGAAATTTAGGTGCTCCTTTTTGTTGAACTAAGACTTTGAATTTTAGCCCCAAACTCATCAGTAATCCATAATTGATGTAGGATTCGTGAATTTTGGTCTGCGAGTTGTTGTTAGTATTAGTTAAAGTTGTATTGTGGTATTCTTTGATGCCAAGAGCGGTCAGGAAATTGGTTTGATCTGTCATTCCGCAATAATCCAATCCGCAGGCAAAACCCCATTGGGACAGGGCAGTGAAATTAGTGTGTGTGGTGATATCTTGACTTCCAATATATTGATAAGGATTGTCATTTTTTTGGTGTTTGTTGTAGCATAAAAGTGTCCCACAACTCCTGCGATCGGTGTATAATTCTGAAGCCGAAGCGCCATAGTCAATAGTAATTACATAGCCTTTCTTTAAAAATCGGGATACTTCCTTTATCCACGAGATGGCGTCCAAATTCACTTCGGTTCGAAATCCTTTTGGTAATTTGATATCAAAAGCTTGAAAATAAGCAATAAGCGCTTTCTTGGCAGGAACTAATATTTCTTTAAAACCCTTATTATAATCCACATAAACTTCTTTTAGTTGGTTTTCCATAACAACCTGATGCACCGAAAAATTATCAACCAATTCATTGGATAAAATACAGCCGTTAATTTCAGGAATGTCTTGAATTGAAGCGTACCAACTTACTTTTTCCAGAAGATATTTTTTTTCTATTTCCTGCATAGCAACACTTTTCTCTATGATACAATAATGTAGCTTGTCGTATAGAAGAGAATTATTTTTAAGATAATCTAATATGTCATGACATAAAAGACCCGTTCCTGCGCCATATTCAACAATTTTGAAAGGTTTTTTGTCTAAAATTTGCCACATTTCTTCTATTTGGCGACCAATCATGGCTCCAAATGAAGCCGAAAGATTGGCGCTGGTATAAAAGTCTCCATTGGCGCCTATTTTATTTTGAACTGAATTATAATAGCCTAGTTTTGGATAATAAAGCGCCATTTCCATAAAATCCCGAAAAGAGAGAGGTCCTTCCTTTTTTATTCGCTCGATTATTATTTCGGATAAGGACATAATTCAAGTGGAGTGTTTTTTAATGTAAACTATAAAAAGGCTGAATCATCATGGAAAGGGTATTTCTATTTATTTCTGCCAGCAATGTCTATCTTGATTAAAGCTTGAGCGGCTTCATTAGTGGAATTAGCCGAAAAACCAGCTACAAAAACACCTTTTTTACCCGACTTTGATTTTATACCAAAAACTATAGCAGAATCATCCGGATTTGAATTTCCTTCATAGCGGTAAATATGTACGATTTCATATTGATGGGGATTTTTAACAATATCACCTTCATTGAGATTGAAATCGTAGTTAAAACCGTTTTCATTTAATTCATCCAAAGCTTTGGATACAGAGGCATAATGGTATTTGTTTTTCATAGTAAGTGTTTCTTTGGTTTGTTTTAAAGGCGGAATTAAAAAATTAAATTTCACATTGGCCGCTTCCTTCAATACATAGTTTTGCTAATATAATTGCGGCTTGATTATCACTATTAGCCGAAAATCCGGCTACAAAAACTCCTTTTTTTCCCGAAGAAGATACGATTCCATAGACAATCGCTTCATCGCCAGGATCTGAATCGCCTTCATAACGATAAATGTGTTTGACTTCGTGCTGATGCGGGTTTTTCAGTATTTCATTCTCATTAATGTTAAAATCATAAGTAAATCCCATTTCATTTAAATTATTTAAAGCTTCTGAAACGGTGGTATAATGATAAATAGGTTTCATAATTAGAGGGATTTAAATTAGTATTTAAAGATAACTAATTTATTCTTAAGTCGTTGTATATGGGATGTTAAACAATTCAATATCAAAAAGTAATTTCAACAATTTAAAGTCTAAAATTCATGATTGTCTAATCAGTAATCTTAAATCTAAAATGTGTATTTTTGCGCAACAGACCGCCTTACCGCTGTCCTGATTTATTGGGAGGGAGGAAAGTCCGGACACCATAGAGAAGCATAGCGGGTAACACCCGTCGGTTCGAGCAATCGGATTAGGACAAGTGCAACAGAAAGTATGTACAGGTAATGCTGTAGTGAAACCAGGTAAACTCTATGCGGTGAAATATCAAGTATATCAGCATTTAAGGGCTTCTCGTCCGTTGTTGAAGGGTAGATAGCTTGAGCTTATGAGTAATTATAAGTCTAGATAAATGGTAAGGGTTCACCTTCTGGTGAATACAGAATCCGGCTTATAGGTCTGTTTTTTTTATTAAAAGATTGATTACAATAAGGATTGTGAAATCTAAAAGAAACCATTAAGAAATGAAGCTTTATTAAGTCCGGAGGCTTAATTTTCTAAATTTCTTAATGTTTTTTTATTTTTAAATAGTAGTTATGACAACAAGAATAGGTGTTTTAGGTTTGGGTGGAGTAGGTGGTTATTTTGGCGGACTTTTGGCCAAAGCTTATGCTGATAATGACGAAATTGAAATTGTATTTATTGCCCGAGGCGAAACCCAAAAAGTAATTGCTGAATCGGGTTTGAAAATCATTAGCGATGGTAACGAAAGCATTGTGTTTCCAAACATTGTTTCAAATGATCCTGAAACAATCGGAAAATTAGATTATCTTATCTGTGCCACAAAAACCTATGATATAGAAGAAAGCCTGCTTTCATTGGAAAAATGTATCACAAAAAATACGGTTATTTTACCTTTATATAATGGGGTAGATGCTACCGAAAGAATTAGTGCCCTTTATCCTGATAATGAGGTATTGAAAGCTTGTGTGTATATCGTTTCTATGATTGAAAGCCCAGGAGTTATAAAGAAAATAGGTTCTTTTGAGAAGTTGTTTTTTGGTTCCGACTTAGCACCACTTTCTAAACTGAATGCTCTTCAGACTATTTTTAAGAATGCTGCTATCGAAAGCTATTTTGTAGACAACATCGAAGAAACCGTTTGGGAGAAGTTTATTTTTATTTCGTCATTGGCTTCAGCGACTTCTTATCTAAATCAAAATATTGGGGAAATAATAAACTGTGATTCCAGCAGAGCTTTTTATGTAGAACTTTTGAATGAGATTACCATGATAGCTGCCGTAAAAGGGTTGAATTTGCCGGCCGACATTATTATGCAAACGATTCTAAAACTGGAAAAATCACCTCAAAACGCAACCTCTTCTATGCATAGGGATTTGATGGCAGGCAGAAAATTGGAGCTGGCTTCTTTGACTGAATTTGTGGTGAATGAAGGTTTGAAATACGAAATTGAAACGCCAACTTACCAAATGGTATTGGATAAATTAGCTGTTGATCCTAATTCCGTAGAGTAATTGGTAAATAGAAAGTTGTTTCATAAAAAAAAAATAAAGTCCTTGTAAATCAAGGACTTTATTTTTTTTTATAAATATTTTATTCTTCTTCGTCAGTGTCTTCTTCATCTTCCTCGTCAGAATCAGGATCAGAATCCGATTCAAATTCGAAAAAACTAAAAATAGAACCACCATAGCTTTTCTGGAAAGAGAAATTAGGCATCTTATCCATTTTTGTGTATTTAGAATGTTCAATTACCATCATTCCGTCTTGATTAAGCAATTCTTTTTCAAAAACCAATAAGATAATTTTTTCAAAAGTAGCTTGGTCTAATCCATAAGGCGGATCAGCAAAAATAATATCGTAAGATGTTTTGCATTTTTGCAAATAAGAAAAAACATCGCTTTTAGTTGCTGCAATATTAAAATCATATTCGGCTGCAACTTGCTTGATGAATTTCACACAGCCAAAATCACCATCAACGGATGTGATTGGCGTGCTTCCTCTGGAGGCAAATTCATAACTGATATTTCCTGTTCCGGAGAACAAGTCCAAAACTTTTAATCCTTCAAAATTAAAATGGTTGTTCAAAACATTGAATAATGCTTCTTTAGACATATCGGTTGTTGGGCGAACGGGTAATCCTTTTGGGGGATTAATGCGTCTGCCTTTGTATTTTCCTGAAATGATTCTCATGAGTTGAAAAGTATAAAATGATTTCTGTTTTCGGCCTCAGAAAAATAATTGTTCCATCGTAAATCTTCCACGTCAATTAAGGAGACGTTTCGGATGTATTTGTAGGCTATTTTAAAATAATCGCTTTCGGTATCAATCGTCCCTATTAATTCCAGTGGAAAATTCTCGGGATTCAAGTTCAATTGTTCGGCGGTAAACAAAACGTAATAAATAAAGTCTTCGGGTGTTTTGTAATCAAACGAGTTGAATAACAATAACTTTTGATTCTGGATTACCACAATTTCAAAATGATTTGGATTAAAATGTACCATCATTTTTTTGTCATCGATGTTTTTGGAGGCATCCAATAACTTCTGAACCAAAATACTGTTGGCATGTTTGTAATCGAAAACACCAAATTTGTCAATAAAAAAATTATTCATATTGACATAAGGAATGTAAACCGAATTGATTTGGTAATTGCTGATTTCATCAAATGCAAAAAAATCAGTATCAAAAACCTTGGTATTGTACTGCAAATAACTTCCCAGAAAATTCTCGTCAAAAAGAGGAGCGGGAACAAAGGTCGAAAGATTGTTGTTGTGTATAATGAGCACATCATCATAGGAATCATTCAATTCGGGATATTCTCGGAATGCATTCGAAAACAAATCCTCTATTTTTATTCCTGTGTGAAAATTGTCAAAAAGAACTTCCCTGAATGAAGTAATGGTGTTATTAAGCGTGTCAAAACAACAAAAAGACAGTCCGGTCAAGGAAACCTGAATGGAGAGTTTTTTATATTTCTTTTCGGTAATATTCGTGTTTTGTGTAGACATAATCTGATTTATCATCCCTTCTTTCTATAGAAACCAGCATGGATTAAATGTGATGACAAACTTACAATTTTTTTTTATTCTAAAGCCATTTAATGCGATTGCCTCGAATTTCATCCTTATATTTGAAGTTCATTTATAGCAACCATTCCACAATGAATTCCTCCCTGTTTTATAGTCTTTTACGAAAAAAATTCCCTTTTAGTCCAACGTACAATCAGGATATTTTTTTTCAAAAAATCGCTATTTTTTTAACCGAAGCTCATAATGATACCATTTTTGTTCTAAAAGGATATGCCGGAACGGGAAAAACGACCGTGATTTCGACGATTGTAAACAATCTTTTGGAGATTAATAAGAAATATGTTTTGCTGGCGCCTACGGGCCGCGCAGCCAAAGTAATAGCCAATTATTCAAGCAAACCGGCATTTACGATTCATAAAAAAATCTATTTTCCCAAGAAATCTTCGGGCGGAGGGGTTTCTTTTACATTGCAACAAAATAAACACAAAAACACTATTTTTATAGTCGATGAAGCCTCGATGATTTCAGACACAAATTCGGATTCTAAACTGTATAAAAATGGCTCTTTGCTTGACGATTTGATTTCCTATGTCTATTCGGGAGCCAATTGTAAGATGATTCTACTGGGTGATACGGCGCAATTGCCGCCCGTGAATCTGGATATTAGTCCCGCTTTGGATATTCGTACTTTGGGGATGAATTACAACAAAGAAGTTGATTATATTGAACTCGATGAAGTAATGCGTCAGGAAGAAAGTTCCGGAATTTTGCACAATGCAACGGAACTTCGGGAATTATTGAAGGATTCTTTTATCACCGATTTTCAATTCGATGTTCGGAAATTTAAAGACATCGTTCGATTAACGGATGGTTACGATATTCAGGATGCGATTAATTCGGCTTACAGTAATTACAGTATCGAAGACACCGCTTTTATTGTTCGTTCAAATAAAAGGGCAAATCAATACAATGAACAAATTAGAACCAAAATCCTCGATAAAGAAAGTGAATTGTCTACAGGCGATTTCCTGATGGTGGTTAAGAACAATTATTTTTGGTTAAAAGAAACTGACGAAGCCGGATTTATTGCCAATGGTGACATTATTGAGGTTTTGGAGATTTTCAATATCAAAGAATTGTACGGTTTTAAATTTGCCAAAGTAAAAATTCGAATGGTCGATTATCCAGGCCAGATTCCATTTGAAACGGTGTTGTTGTTGGACACCATAAAAAGCGAATCGCCGTCTTTGACTTATGAAGAATCCAATAGATTGTATCAGGAAGTGCTGAAAGATTATGAGGGAGAAACCAAATACAAGCAATTTCAGAAAGTAAAAGCCAACGAATATTTCAATGGTTTACAGGTTAAATTTTCGTATGCAATAACCTGTCATAAGTCGCAAGGTGGTCAGTGGAATACGGTTTTTATAGAGCAGCCTTACTTGAAAGACGGCATCGACAGAGATTATATCCGCTGGTTGTACACGGCGATGACCCGAGCCAAAAATAAGTTATATTTGATAGGTTTTAAAGATGAAAATTTTGTGGAATGATTTTAAAAATAACCGCAGATTCGCAGATTTTATTAAAAAAAATACACAAAGCAAATTGTAATTTTAAAAAATCTGCGAATCTGTGGTAAAAACATAAAAGGGATGAACACATTAAACGATTTACATACAATTTCAGGTTCTTTTTCGAATACCGAAAAAATGCCCGTATTATTCTTGGGACATGGTAGTCCGATGAATGCCATTGAAGAGAATCAGTTTGTGACGGGTTTTCGTAATCTGGCCAAAAAATTGCCACAGCCCAATGCGATTTTGTGCATTTCGGCACATTGGTTTACCAAAGGAACTAAAGTCACTGCAATGGAAATGCCACGAACGATTCATGATTTTGGTGGTTTTCCGCAAGCCTTGTTCGATGTGCAATATCCCGCCGAGGGTAGTCCCGAATTAGCTATTGAAACAAAGAAATTATTGTTACCAACAGAAGCCGAACTCGATCACGATTGGGGATTAGATCACGGCGCTTGGAGTGTAATTAAGCATTTATATCCCGAAGCCAATGTTCCTGTAATTCAGCTGAGTATTGATTATTCAAAACCGGCGCAATTTCATTTCGAATTAGCGCAAAAATTAAGTGCCTTGCGCCATAAAGGTATTCTGATTATTGGTAGCGGAAATATTGTACATAATTTAAGATTGGTCGATTATCATAATTTTGACAAGGATAATTACGGTTATGATTGGGCAATTGAAGCCAGAGCAACGGTAAATGATTATTTGGTTGACGGAAATTTCCAGCCTTTGATTGATTTCGAAAAACAAAGCAAAGCGCTGCAATTAGCGATTCCTACGCCGGAACATTATCTGCCTTTGATTTACACCCTTGGATTAAAAGAAAAAAACGAAGATTTGAGTTTGTTTAACGATAAACTAGTAGCGGGTTCGCTGAGTATGACTTCGGTGCAGATTTCATGATTTATCTAACCCAATATGCCCTTTTTTTAACTTTAAATAAAACAAACTAATATTTTTAATAACAAATGATTAAACCATTAACTTCATTAAGATTCTTTTTTGCTTTCATGATATTTGCTCATCATCTAACTTTTTTAAGCAAAAGTGATTTGCCTTATTTCAGATGGATACATGAGTATATTCTTAAGGAAGGTTACATTGGAGTTAGCTTTTTCTTCATCCTAAGCGGATTTATTTTAGCCTATAATTACCGAGATTCAATTTTAAATAAGAAAGTTTCGAATAAGAATTTTTTCATTGCCAGAATTGCCAGAATCTATCCGCTTCATTTGTTGTGTTTGTTAATAGCAATCCCGTTGACGTTACAAAATAGTGTTTTTGAGTTTTCAACTTGGATAAAGCAGTTGTTTTTTAATTTAACGCTGACCCAAAGTTTTATCCCAATTAAAACGTTTTATTTTTCTTTCAATTCCCCTTCCTGGAGTATTTCTAATGAGCTTTTTTTCTACCTGCTTTTTCCGTTCTTAATAATTTTAATTTCAAAACTTAAATATTATAAATTCAACAAGGGTTTATTGACTTTGTTTCTTTTTTTATTGCCTTTATTGATGTTAGTGATTCCGCCAATTCATTATAAAAGCCTCTTTTATGTAAATCCTTTTTTTAGAATTTTTGATTTTATCATCGGAATACTGCTTTTTGAATTGTATGAGAGAATAAAAAACCAACAAAGATTGATTCATTACAACATACTGGAAATCTCCTCGGTTTTATTATTAGTGTTGTTTTTTGTTTTTCATAGGGAATTTCCATTGGTATTGCGTTATTCGGTTTATTATTGGTTGCCAATGAGTTTGTTGATATTGATTTTTTCATTTCAAAAAGGATTTATTTCCAATTTTTTATCAAACCGTATATTGATTCTTCTAGGAGAAATAAGTTTTGGTTTTTATATGTTTCATCAATTGATTTTGAAATATTTTAAAAACCTGAATGCGGCATATTTCCATATCGAAAATGAATATTTGATTATTTCTATCCTTTTTATAGTTTCGATATTGGTAAGTTATATCAGTTTTATTTGGTTTGAAAATCCGGTAAATCGATATTTAAAAAATGTTTTAAAGCCCAAGGCTAAAATGTAAAACAACAGTATAATTAATCCGTCAGAATAATAATATAAAAGAGATTAAAATGAAAATAATAGCCGTCATTCCAGCCCGTTACGCCTCTACGAGATTTCCTGCTAAATTAATGCAGGATTTAGGTGGTAAAACCGTGATTTTAAGAACCTATGAAGCCGCAGTGAGCACCCAACTTTTTGATGATGTTTTTGTGGTGACCGATTCGGATTTAATTTTTGACGAAATCGTTTCTCACGGCGGTAAAGCCATCAAGAGTATCAAAGAACATGAGTCGGGGAGCGATCGAATTGCTGAAGCCATCGAAAGTCTAGATGTAGATATTGTTGTCAATGTACAAGGAGATGAGCCTTTTATCAATGAAGAACCTTTAGAGAAATTAATAGAAACTTTCCGAAGAGATTCTACTAAATCCGTTGATTTAGCTTCGTTGATGCGCGAAATCAAAGACGAAGATGAAATCAATAATCCTAATAATGTAAAAGTGGTTGTAGATCAAAACGGCTTTGCGTTGTATTTTTCGCGTTCGGTAATTCCGTATCCAAGAGAGAAAAATGTAGGTGTTCGCTATATGCAACACATCGGGATTTATGCTTTTAGAAAACAGGCTTTGTCTGATTTTTACAGTCTGCCGATGAAATCATTGGAAGCCTCCGAAAAACTGGAACAATTGCGTTATTTAGAATTTGGTAAACGCATCAAAATGATTGAAACGACCCATGTAGGAATCGGGATTGATACGCCTGAAGATTTAGAAAAGGCAAGAATGATGCTTTAATAATAAAAAATTGGATGTAATCCTTAAAAAAGACTACATCCAATACTTATTTTTTGGACTTTTAATTTATTTATTTTTCAGCTCCAAATATTTTCTTGCTGCCTGACTCATCGTCACTAAGGCCGCTCCCAGCATAATAACATCTTTGATGACTAGTCGTCCGGCTCCACTAAGATAGGGAAATCCATGTTCATTGTCGCCTAAATCGGGAACCCAGGTTTCAGGAGTGGTGATTAAAAAGGAAAGCGTTACAAATGACATTCCAAAAGCTAAAAAGCTTCCTATTGCTGATAATTTTGGAGCAACGGGATAAAGCGCAATCAGAATTCCGATTCCAACAATTACCGCACCCAAACCGTAAGAAAAAGTGTAAGTATTATTGGCTTCATGCCATTCAACATTCTCTGCTTTGTATTCGCCTTCTTTATTCATGTGAGTTTTGTACTCGGGAGCATCATAATTGTAAAAAAAACTCATAAGAGGACTATTGGCTACAAAAGGAACAATACCGGCAGCTTCATAACGAAATGCTTTTAGCCCGCCAATCCAAACCAATACTATGATTAAGCCTAATCGGGTTAGATGAATTCCTGTTTCCTGTAATTTTGCAACATATTTGAATAATTGTTCCATGAATTTATAATTTAATGTTAGTGTACAAAGTAAATTTAAATTCAAAGACCAGAAAATAGACAGATTGCCTTAAGGGATGGACAAAAATCCTCTTCGAATGTTCCATTCTTCTTCGCGAAAGTGTTTTGGTGATAAGCCGATGTGTTTTTTAAAGAAACGACTAAAATAGTATTCGTCTCTAAACCCCATATTATTCGCAATGGCTTTTATAGGGGTATTAGTGTGTAATAATTCCCATTTGGATTTCAGAATTAGTTTTTCATGCAGTAGACCGGAAATGGTTTTCTGGTAATGCTTTGTGGTGGCTTTGCTCAATGTTTTTACGCTAATATTTAGTTTGTTAGCATAGAAAGAAGCTTGATGTTCTTTTTGAAAATTTTCATTTATTAAAACAATTAATTCTTTTAAATATTCAGGAATACTAGGAACGACTGTTTTTTCTTCTTGCCCATTTACTGATTTTAATCGGGTGAGTTTGATGAGGAATATTTTTAAATAAGAGAAAACCAATTCGTTTGAAGCCAATTCTTCTTCTTTAATTTCGTCTCTGATGTTGCTGAAAATCATATCCAATTCTAGTTTTTCAATTTCAGGAATTATAATCTGGGAGCTATCATATACGTTGTTAAAAAGGATTCCGTTGCATCCTACTTGATGGTGGTAGGTTTCGATGCAAAAAAAATTTGCGTGAAATAGTAGGAGCGATGCGGATGTCTTTTCTTTTGGATGGAAAGAAAACGCTTGATAGGTGTTGAAACAAAATATTTGATTTTTAGTGTACTTCGCTTTCATTAAATCCGTTTCCAGCATACCTGTACCTTCGTGCACCCATACAATTGCAAAATAGTTGGAATGCAACTGCCAGTCGTTACTTTCAAATTTGACAGTAGAAATTAAAATAGGGGTACTTTCTTTGGATGCTTTTCGAATAATAAGCTGAACGTGATTGCTGAGCATGGTTATTTATTTTGACGTTTCAATTGAACCTAGCGTTAATAGTAAAGCCAAAGATAAAATAAATAAGATAATGCTAAAAACCTTTAAAGCAAGCTATTTATTACAGATTATCAGAATCAAAATAGCCTTTTGCTTTAATTTTGGTAGAGAAAAAATTTAAAAACAAGATGACAAAAAATAAAAACAATAAAGCTTGTGTACATACTAAAAATTTTCCCCAAGTGGTGGCGGGGTAGAAATCACCATATCCTATAGAGGATGAAGTTACGGTGCTAAAATAAATCGCATCAAACCAGTGTTCTATAGGTTTATTCAAATAATTATCACAAGAATACAAGACAGCATAGGCAAATATGATTTCGATATAATTCAAAAAAAGCAATAACATGGCTCTTTTATAAGAGCGAGGCTTGGCAAATAAATCTGAAGCAAAAATCAACGTAGGAATGTATAAGATGGTTTCCAGCAAGACGTAAATCATCATTCCCAGCATAACAACATTGTTTTGCCATTGGTTGATTAAAATCAATAACGGAAAGAATACCTTAAGTAACACATAGAAATCCACTGCCAAATCTACGTACTCATCTCCTTTCTTGAAAGCAAAATATTTGATATAGATTCCGGGGAATAGCAATTGAGAAGAGGAAAGAAATAAGCGAACTAATTTCTCTAGACCATTATCGTCCTGATGTGTATTATTCCATATTGCTTTGATGTTTTGGATCCGTTTTTCAAGAGGGTTAAATGGTGGAGGATCTGTTTTTGCCACATTTCCTAAAATCAGTTTTTTTAGGATCTTTTTCATAAAAACACAGTTTTAGCTATTTACCTCTAAATTACGAAATTAATGGCTTCAATTTTAAAAAACGCAATTAAACCAATTTTTCGACCACGATCAACTCATTGTGTTTTTCAACTCTTGGAATTGATTTAATGGAATAATCCACGGGGCTGAATTCCGATATGAATTTTGAGTTCCTCAAATTTTGTTTTTCATCCAATAACATGGTGTTAAAAAGCACAAAACCTTTACTTTTCAAAAGAAAACAAATGCGGTTGATAAAAAAAGATTCGAATAAAAAATTAGGCATATGCGTATCCTGAAAAATATCAATGATTATTAAATCATATTTTTCTTTGGTTTTTAATACAAATTCAAAGGCATCGTCTATGACAATATCAAGCTGTGGAATTTCATTCAGCTTGAAATATTTATTTGCTAATTCAATAATTTCTGGCTCAATCTCAACGCCGGTGATCTTTCCGCTAAATTTAATTTCGTCCACCAATGTTTTGATCACGCTTCCGCCGGCAACACCTAAAACCAAAACATTTTCCATAGCGTTGATTTTATCGAAGCCAATATGTTTCAAACCAAATCTTAAAATACGTTGCAAACTGCCATAGGAATAATTAGTGTTTTCAGAATCCATTACTAATTCTCCATTGGTCCAAGTGACTTCTATCGATTTGTTCAAGGTAGATTTTTCAGTATGAATGTTTATGGGAATGAGGTAGCTCAGTATTTTATTGATCATCTATGCTAGTTTTTATCAAAATTAACTTTTAAATTATTTATTTTGCGCTAAATTGGAAAACAATGAAGAAACAAATTTACAAATGGATATTTTTCCGCCTTATGGGTTGGAAGATTGTGGGAACGATTGATGAAGATGTCAAGAAATGTGTCATGATGGTGATGCCACATACAAGCGCACATGACTTTTATTTGGGAATTTTTACCAGAGGGATTACTGGATTAGAGATGAATTGGGTGGGCAAAAAAGAATTGTTCCGTTTTCCATTGGGATTTTATTTCAGATACATGGGAGGTGAGCCGCTGGATCGTTCCGGCGGATTGAACAAGGTAGAATCGATTGCAGCAATTTTTAATAGAAAAGAGGTTTTCCGTCTGGCGGTGGCACCCGAAGGAACACGTAAAAAAGTAGACCAACTTAAAACGGGTTTTTATTACATTGCCCTAAAAGCAAAGGTGCCAATTATTCCAGTTGCTTTTGATTTTGGCAAGAAAGAGGTGAAATTTGGGCAGTTGTTATTTCCGTCTGGAAATATCGAAGAAGACTTAGCAATTCTAAAAAAGCATTACATCGGGGTTGAAGGTAAAATTCCCGAAAAAGGATTCAAAGACTAATTCTTTTTCGTTTGATCTAAAATTTTAAAAGCAGTTCTTTTAGGCAACTAAAAGGGCTGCTTTTTTTAATTGGGATTAAAAATCTTAAAAGTTCCATTCTTGTAAAAAAACACAATTTTTTCTACTTCATCGAAATTAGTATAAATAGGACGATTGGGGTTCTCTTTCGTTTTTGCTGTTTCTTCCTCTGGCTTAGTAGTAGGACTGGTCACTGTAAACAAATCCTCTGGAATTAAATCCGACTGTGTTGGAGTAGGGATATTACTGTTTGTAACTTCGGCTATTTTATTCTCTTGTTCGTATGTTGCCTCGGGACTTTTTGGAAAAGCTCCTTTGCCATTCAAAATCCAGTATAAATCCACATCCGGAAAAACATCCAAAATTTTGAGAATAAAATCGAGACTGGGTTTGTTCCTGCCTGATAGAAGATGGGACAAACTGGAACGCTGTACCCCAATTTTATCCGCAAATGCAGAGGCGTTAAGGCCGTAATAATCCAGTATAATTTCCAAACGTTTAATGAAATCTTCGATGTTTACCATTGTAAATTGTAATTGAATATATCTGATTTACAAATGTAATCAAATACAACTGAATTACCAAAATTACAACCGTAAACAGTGAAATAAGAATGCTATTATGTAAAGTAATACAATATGTAATTGAATATAAATTACTGATAATGTAGTTTTTGATTGTTTATTAATAAGTGATTAACATTTGTTATTTATAGCTCAGGTCTTTTAGAATTAAACAGACAAATAACTGTTTACAATTGGAATATCCGTGTATTATTAACTATTTACAATTGTAAAAGTAAAGATGTTTACTTTTGTAAATCAAATAAACATTATGGATTTAGAACAATTATTCATCAAAAACAAAGAGCAGTCTATAGCAGGAAGGTATCTTACTTTAGATGCTATTGAGCCGCTTTTAAACAAATTAAATACCAATAATCAGCTTTCAATTATTGGTCAGTCAGTACTTGAAAAACCAATTTATAAATACCAGATTGGAGAAGGAAAAATCAAAATATTGCTTTGGTCGCAAATGCATGGAAACGAAAGTACCACAACTAAGGCTTTATTTGACTTTCTAAATCTGCTGCATGATGGTTCTGATTTTGCAGATAAACTACTAAATACTTTTACTTTTTGTTGTATTCCGATGTTGAATCCGGATGGAGCAGCATTGTATACTCGGGAAAATGCCAATAAAGTAGATTTAAACCGCGATTCTCAGAACCTTAGTCAGCCTGAGAGCGTGGTGCTGAGAGCGGTTTTTGAGGCCTTTAGACCTGATTTTTGTTATAATTTGCACGATCAACGAACCATTTTTGGGGTTGGTGATACAGGAAAACCGGCAACATTGTCTTTTTTGGCTCCTTCTTATAACGAGGAAAGGGAAGTAAATGCGACTAGAATGAAAGCGATTAATCTTATTGCAGCTATGAATGAACGGTTACAAGCTTATATTCCTGGGCAAATTGGTCGTTTTGATGATTCTTTTAATATTAACTGTATTGGAGATACTTTTCAGTATTTGGGAGTGCCTACTGTTTTGTTTGAAGCGGGACATTTTCAAGAAGATTATCAAAGAGAAGAGACTCGAAAATATGTGTTTATGGCTTTGGTTTTGAGTTTTTCAATACTTAGCGAAAACGATATAGTTGTCAATAGAATTGATAATTATATGCGTATTCCTCAAAATAATATCGTTTTTTATGATTTTATATATAAAAATGTCAAAATAAATTATGATGGTATTGAAAAAATCACGAATTTTGCTTCACAATTCAAAGAAGAGTTAGTTGAAGGCGATATTTGTTTTAATGCCTATATAGTAGAAATTGGAGATTTGAGCGGTCGTTGGGGGCATTGTGAGTACGATGCTAAAGGAGCGCATTTTGAAGCGGTGTATGGGAATGTGCCAATTATAAATGAAAAAGCCGATTTTTATTTAGGTGAAAACTGTAAATTTGTTAATGGATTGATAAAAAATTAACAATTTTGATTAAATTAACGTTTTTATGTATAATTTTATCCTTTGTTTTGGTAGATATTAATATTAATTAAGAAATTATGAGTAAGTTCCGTTTAGATGAGGTAGATCATCAGATCCTAGATATGTTGATAGATAACACAAGAGTTCCGTTTACGGATATTGCCAAGAAATTATTGATTTCAGCAGGAACTGTGCATGTTAGAGTAAAGAAAATGGAAGATGCCGGAATTATAATGGGATCATCATTAGTACTTGATTATGATAAATTAGGCTATTCTTTTATTGCTTATGTAGGTGTTTTTCTTAATAATACTTCTCAAACAAAGTTTGTTTTGGAGCGTATTAACGAGATTCCTTTTGTGACTGTAGCTTCAGTGACTACAGGTAAGTTTAATATTTTTTGTAAAATTAGAGCAAAAGATACTAAGCATGCTAAAGATGTTATTTTTATGATTGATGATATTGATGGGGTTTATAGAACTGAGACTATGATTTCATTGGAAGAAAGTATTAATGATAAAAAACGCTTGATGCATACCATTTTTAAGAACATGTAATATTCTTGAACGCTATATTTTGATATAACCTCAAGTTAGTTCTTGGGGTTATTTTTTTGTAACAATATTAACTAAAAACTAACCAACTATAACAGAATTATGTATACGCTTCCTAAAATTGAACGTTTTAATCAAAATGTTCTTTCTAAATATAATATTTATAATAGTGTTTTTATTACTTTGCCTTTCGACGCCATAGATAATACAGGGGTTTTACTTCCTTTATTTACAGATGTTTGTGAGAATGGTTTTAAAAAACAAAAAACACCAAAAGAAATTGTCGAGTTTTTCTCTGAAAAGTTTTTGCACAGCACCAATGAATCGGATAAAATAGACTTGATGTTTCGTTTTATCCAGTATATTGAACGTCAAATCGTATTGTTTGACGCGGTTGAAGATGCGGCTTTTCCAATTGTGAACAACATGGAAGGAAGAGGTTCTTTGAGGGATATCAAAGAAAAAACAGATGCCAGAGGAAAAAAAGAGGAATTGATTGATTTTCTAGAGAATTTTAATGTAAGAACTGTTTTAACGGCGCATCCAACGCAGTTTTATCCTGGAGCGGTCTTGGGTATTATCAATGATTTAACGGCGGCTATAAGAGAAAATGACTTGTTTGCAATCAAGCAGCTTTTAGCCCAATTAGGGAAGACGCCTTTTATAAAAAGTGAAAAACCCAATCCCTTTGATGAAGCGGTGAGTCTTATTTGGTACCTGGAGAATGTCTTTTATAATACCTCAGGAGATATGGTTCAGTATCTTCAAAAAAATGTTTTCAAAGGGAATTCAATTCAAAACGCATTGATTCAGTTAGGCTTTTGGCCAGGAGGGGATCGTGACGGGAATCCGTTTGTTACTACTGATATTACATTGAAAGTAGCGGAACGCTTGAGAACCTCAATTCTAAAGTGTTATTATATTGATATTCGAAACTTAAAAAGGAAGCTAACATTTTCTGGTGTAGATACTTTGGTTGCTGAACTTGAACATAAACTTTATAGATCAGTTTTCTATTCTCGTGGAGAAATTTATATCACTTTAGATGAATTTAAGTCTCAATTGAACAAGATAAAAACAATTGTGATAGAGCAGCATCAATCGCTTTATTTAGATGAATTAGACTCGCTTTTGATCAAAGTTAATTTATTTGGTTTTCATTTCGCTTCCTTAGACATTCGTCAAAACAGTAAGATTCATGATGCTGTTTTTAAAGATATTTATGATTTTTATCTGAAATCGAATGAATCTGTTTTTCCAAAGAATTACTATGATTTATCCGAAGAGGAAAAATTTGAGGTGCTTTCAAATGTCAAAGGAAATTTAAATCCTACTGATTTTGAAAATGAAATAACCCGATTGACTATTGAATCCATACAGGCGATAAAAGTGATTCAGGAAAATAATGGGGAATTAGGAGCTAACCGTTACATTATTAGCAATAATGAAAATGCGTTGAATGTAATGGAGACCTTTGCACTCATTCGTTTGAGTGATTGGGAAAATCCAACGGTTGATGTGGTGCCTTTGTTTGAGTCTGTAGATGATTTGTTGAACGCTCATAATGTAATGGAGCAATTGTATACTAATCCGGTTTATGCAAATCATTTGGTCAATAGAGGAATGAAGCAAACTATTATGCTTGGTTTTTCTGATGGTACTAAGGATGGTGGCTATTTGATGGCAAATTGGAGTATTTATAAAGCCAAAGAACAGCTTACGGCAATATCAAGAAAATACGGTGTAAAAGTTATTTTCTTTGATGGACGTGGTGGGCCGCCAGCTCGTGGTGGAGGAAAAACACATAAATTTTACGCCTCTTTAGGTCCTAAAATTGAAAACAATGAGATTCAAATTACAGTTCAAGGGCAAACCATCAGTTCTAATTTTGGAACATTAGACTCCTGTCGTTATAATTTAGAGAATTTATTGAGCGCCGGAGTGACAAATCAGGTGTTTGCCAAGGATGAAAATAAGTTATCAGCAGTAGATAAAGAGGTTTTAGGGCAATTGTCTGATTTAGGATATCAAAAATACCTGAGCTTCAAGAATCATCCAAAGTTTATTCCTTATTTGGAACAAATGAGTACCTTGAAGTATTATGCTAAGACAAATATTGGAAGCCGACCATCAAAAAGAAGTAAGTCTGCACAATTAGATTTTGCCGACCTAAGAGCAATTCCTTTCGTGGGTTCTTGGAGTCAATTGAAGCAAAATGTACCTGGATTTTATGGTGTAGGTACGGCTTTAAAGTATTTTGAGGACAACGGACAATGGGATAAGGTTCAGAATTTATATGATAATTCGATGTTTTTCAAAACACTTTTGGAAAACAGCATGATGTCTTTGGCAAAATCATTTTTCCCATTGACGGCTTACATGAAAAAAGATCCTGAGTTTGGTGAATTTTGGCAAATTATTTATGACGAATTTCTGGAAACAAAACGTTTGTTGTTGAAAATTGCAGGTCATACTGAACTTATGGAAAATTATCCTGATGGTAAAGCATCTATTCAAATAAGAGAGCGTATTGTATTGCCATTGTTAACAATACAGCAATATGCTTTATTGAGGATAAATGAGTTAAATAAGGATAAAACACCAGATGAAAATTTAATTAAGGTGTACGAAAAAATTGTAATGCGTTCCCTTTTTGGAAATACAAACGCCAGTAGAAACTCAGCTTAATAGACAAAATATGAAATCAAACGAGTTAACGGTTAATGAATATGCTTCTTCTTATCAAGGCTATATTCAGGTTTTGGAAAACGTAGATTTGATTGAGGAGTTGGAAATTTGCTTACATGATTTTATCCGTTTTGTGCAAAATATTCCAATGGATAAATTTGATTTTCGCTACGCCGAAGGCAAATGGACCATAAAAGATATTATTCAGCATCTTATAGATGCCGAGCGGGTATTTAGTTATCGGGCTTTGCGAATTTCCAGAAATGATAAAACACCTTTAGCTGGTTTTGAGGAAAATGATTATGTAGACCATGCCAATGCTAATGCAAGGCACCTTCAAGAGCTATTGACGGAGATGGCAGTGGTTAGACAGTCTACATTGTCTCTTTTCAAAAGTTTTTCGGAAGAACAGTTAAAAAAAATCGGAACTGCTTCGAATGCTGAAGTTTCCGTTCGGGCGATTGGTTTTATCATTATTGGTCACCAAAAACACCATCAAAAAGTATTTCAGCAAAGATATTTGTAAATTATGTGAAACAGCTCGACCAAATTTCGAGCTTTTTTTCAAAAGACATGGTATTTGCAGGACTTGTTGAAGGCATTACATAATAAGTGATGCCTTCTATTTGTCCAAATTTTTTAAGAAAATAGCGGTGACTCTCTTTTCCGTTAAAAATGATTTTAACAATTAGCGGATATTCTTGGAATAAAGCTTCAAAGTCATTTTCCTTGTGATTTCTAATATTGATATCTAAACTTCCCTTTCTTTCACAATTTTCCAAGACGTCCCACAAACCAATTTTATGGGTTTGTAATAATTTTATTTTTTCATCAAAATTTTCAGAGACAGGGAGATTATCAAAAAGAGTATAAATTATTTTCCAAAAATGATTTCTCTTGTGGGCATAATATTCCTTTTTTTCAAGCGAGGCTAGGCCAGGCATGGTTCCTAAAATCAGAATTTCGGTACTATCGTTTATAAAATATGGAAAAGAAGTTATCATTTGTATTAATTTCTGTTATTTTCTTTTTCAATAATAGCCAAAGCCAATCTTATTTTGTCATATGCTATTTTCTCTTCAAGATAATCAAAATAAGGTTTTAAGGCATTTGGGTTTTCGAGTTTCATTTGAGCCTGTGCAACAAGTTCTACTTCAGCTTTAGATACAAATTGATATAAATCAATGGCAGCTCCATCCAGATATAATTTGGCTAAATGAGACATGACGGTTCCTAAACCTAATTTTCGTTTTGTCGAAATTTCTTCTACCGATAAACCTTCTTCAAATAATCGAAGTGTTTCCTTGTAGGTGCTTGCTTCCTTTTTTGGTTTGACGGTCTTGTTTTTTTGAAAATTGATGATTGCCTTGATAAAGGCATCTCCATATTTTTCTAATTTGGCTCTTCCAACTCCGTCAATCGCAATTAATTCCTCTTCACTCATGGGACGGTTGGTTTCCATTTGGCGCAAAGCGGCATCACTAAAAATTACATAAGCAGGAACTTCTTCGTCTTTAGAAATTTCATAACGCAATTTTCTAAGAGTTTCAAAAAGAGAATTGGCAACAGATTTACTTTTAGGTTCTTTTAGAGCTATTTTTTCCACAATAATTTTTGGAACACTGGTAAGTTGTACTTTTTCTCCCTCAAATAATACTTCGGCGGCCAATGAGGTTAATCTAATTTTATTTTGTCTGTGAAATGCGATTTCGCAAAATCCTTGATTGATTAACTGAATGATGTATTGATTCCAGTCGTGCCAAGAGATGTCACTGCCTACAGCATAGGTTTTTAGATTTTGATATTCCTTTTCGAAAATATAAGCATTTTTTGATCCACGCAAAAAATCGATAAGTACGGGCAGTGGTTCGGATTCTTTTAATCGAATAATCGCCGAAAGTACTTTTTGTGCAATAATGGTTCCGTCAAAAAAGGCGGGAGGATTTTTACAAATATCACAGTTGCCACAATTTTCAGTAACCAATTCTCCAAAATAAGAAAGTAATATTTTTCTGCGGCAACTCAAGGCATCGGCATATTGCTTCATGCGATCGAGTTTGGCTAGCTGCACTTCGGCATTTAATCCTTGGGAAGCAAATTTTTGCAATTGGATAACATCACCATAACTTTCGAATAAAATAGTTTCTGAAGGAAGTCCGTCCCGACCGGCACGTCCAATTTCCTGATAATAGCCTTCGATATTTTTTGGTAAATTGTAATGAATTACCCAGCGCACATTTGATTTGTCGATTCCCATTCCAAAAGCGATGGTAGCACAAACCACTTGGCAATCATCGTTGATGAATTTATCTTGGGTTTTAGAACGAACGCTGTTGTCTAAACCGGCATGATAAGCTTTGGCATTGATGCCTATTTTTTGTAATTTCTCGGCGAGTTCTTCGGTGGTTTTTCGGCTAAGGCAATATATAATTCCAGATTCATTTGGTTTTTCTTTAATGAAATTGATAATTTGTTTGACTCTGTCTAATGCCGGACGCACTTCAAGACTCAGGTTTTTTCGGTCGAAAGAAGATATAAATTGTTTAGGATTTTTTAGATTCAATTGTAAGCTAATGTCTTTACGTGTAGCTTTATCGGCAGTGGCAGTTAAAGCTAAGATTGGAGTAGAAGGGAAGCGGTTTTTTAGATAACCTAAATTTGTATAAGCAGGTCTGAAGTCATGTCCCCAGGACGAAATGCAATGGGCTTCATCGATGGCGATAAGGCTCACAGTGATTAGGTTAAAAGTGTTTTCCAGATAGGATAAACTCTCGGGGGCAAGGTAAACCAGTTTGACTTTGTTTGTTATTAGATTCTGAATATTCAATTGTTGTTCAGCTTCGGTCTGGCTGCTATTGATAAAACAGGCCGGAATGCCATTAGCTCTCAAACTGTCTACTTGATCTTTCATCAACGCAATCAAAGGAGAAATTACAATGGTAATTCCAGGAAATAGTAAAGCCGGTAATTGAAAACAAATTGATTTTCCACCACCTGTAGGCATAATAGCCAAGGTGTCTTGGCCGGATAAAATAGTGTTGATAATATTTTCCTGATTGGGTCTGAATTTTTCAAAACCAAAATTTACTTTAAGAGTATCATGTAATTGTTGAGATGTAATCATTATAAAATAATTATCAGAAATTTTAGGCTTCATTTGGGCTAAAAAAAAAGGAACCCATTTAGAGTTCCCTTTAATATTGTGATGAGACTAATCTTCGTCTTCATCTTCGTCTTCATCATCCGTATCCGGTCTGTCAAGATTTTCCTCTTCGTCATCTTCTTCGTCATCCATATCATCATCTATGCCAAGTGCTTTAAGAGGGGCGATTGGCTCGATTACATCATCAATTTCATCATCTTCATCAAAGTTTTCTATACGGTCAGCTAGTTTTGTACTTACTTTTACTAGGTAAATAGTGTCTTCTGTACGCACTTCAACTGCTTCGACTAATTCGTTTTTAGCATTTCTAAAACGAATTATATCTTCATCATCATATCCGTCAGGAAATTTCTCTACTAATAAGTTTAAAATTTCATTTGTCAATTTGGCATACTCAACAATAACTCTTTTCATAAAAATGGTATTATAAATCTAATAAATAAGCAAAAATTAAAGGTGCTACAATGGTAGCATCAGATTCGATGATGAACTTTGGCGTTTTGATGTCTAATTTACCCCAAGTGATTTTTTCATTAGGTACTGCTCCGGAATAAGAACCATAACTGGTTGTTGAATCAGAGATTTGACAGAAATAGCTCCAAAACGGTACATCATGCATTTCCATATCTTGATATAGCATAGGTACAACGCAGATAGGGAAATCTCCTGCAATACCACCACCGATTTGAAAGAATCCAATTCCGTTACTGCTGTTTTTTGGGTACCAATCAGATAAGAATACCATGTATTCAATTCCTGATTTCATGGTTGAAGCTTTCAAATCTCCTTTTATCACATAAGAAGCAAAGATGTTTCCCATGGTACTGTCTTCCCAACCTGGTACAATTATAGGTAGGTTTTTCTCGGCAGCTGCATACATCCAGCTGTCTTTTAAGTCAATTTCGTAGTATTCTTCAAGAACTCCAGAAAGTAACATTTTATACATGAATTCATGTGGAAAATATCTTTCCCCTTTATCGTCAGCATCTTTCCAGATTTTGTAAATGTGTTTTTGTAAACGACGGAATGCTTCATGCTCCGGAATGCAGGTATCTGTAACGCGGTTTAAGCCTCTTTCTAGTAAATCCCATTCGTCCTGTGGAGTCAGATCGCGATAATTTGGAACTCTTTCATAGTGAGAATGAGCAACTAAGTTCATGATGTCTTCCTCAAGGTTGGCACCGGTACAAGAAATGATTTGAACTTTATCCTGACGGATTATTTCGGCAAAAATCTTTCCAATTTCAGCTGTACTCATAGCTCCAGCCATACTTACCATCATTTTGGCACCGTTGGCTAATTGTTGTTCATATGCTTTTGCGGCATCAACTAAAGATGCAGAATTGAAATGTAAATAATGCTTTTCAATAAACTGACTGATAGGTCCTTTACTCATGTTGTTAGATTTAAATATTTAAAAATCAATTCATTGAATGGGTATATTCAAATATAATGATTTTTCAAATGGGCTGATACTGTAATTTAATTATTTTTATTTATTGTAACCTAATATTTTTAAAACGTCTTCGGATGTTTGCTGTTCTGAGAATACTTCCGTTGCCAAAATTCCATTTTCATCCCTGTCAATTAGAATATGTTTGGGCTGTGGGATTAAGCAGTGGTGCAAACCGCCATAGCCTCCAATGGTTTCCTGATAAGCTCCTGTATTGAAAAAACCAATGTACAAAGGTTTTTCTTTATTGTATTTTGGCAAATAAATGGCATTCATATTTTGCTCAGAGTTGTAATAGTCATCACTATCACAAGTCAGTCCGCCTAATAATACTCTTTCATAGGTATCATTCCAGCGATTAACTGCCAGCATAATAAAGCGCTTATTAATAGCCCAAGTATCCGGTAAAGTGGTAATGAAAGAAGAATCAATCATGTTCCATTTTTCTCTGTCGTTCTGTTGTTTTTGATACAAAATTTGGTAAATAGCTCCACCGCTTTCTCCTACGGTGAAAGAACCAAATTCGGTAAATATATTAGGAACGTCGACTTCAGCTTCATCACAAGCTATTTTTATTTGATTGATGATTTCGTCAATCATGTATTGATAATCATACTCAAATGTCAAAGAGTTTTTAATGGGAAATCCTCCACCAATATTCAATCCATCTAGAGTAGGGCATTCTTTTTTTAGTGCAATGTAAACTTTGATACATTTTACTAATTCATTCCAGTAATAAGCATTGTCATTGATTCCGGTATTGATAAAAAAGTGTAACATTTTCAGTTCCAAATTCTTATTTTCCTGGATTTGTTTTTTGTAAAAACTAACAATGTTTTTATATCCAATTCCTAATCGAGAAGTATAGAACTCAAATTTAGGTTCTTCTTCGGCGGCAATACGTATTCCAATTTTGAATTTTCCTTTAATTTCTGCTTGAAGTAAATCCAGTTCTTCGTAATTGTCAATAATTGGAATGGTGTTTTTATGACCATTGTTTATCAATCGGGCAATGTTTTCTATGTATTGGTCTCTTTTAAAACCATTGCATATAATATAAGTGCTTTTATTGATTTTTCCGTTTGTCATTAAATTTTCTACAATATTAATGTCAAAAGCAGAAGAGGTTTCAATATGAATATTATTCTTGAAAGCTTCATTCATAATGAATTCAAAATGAGAGCTTTTAGTGCAATAACAATAATAATATTTGGCCTCGTATTTGTTTTTTTCCATCGATTTACGAAACCAGCTTTTGGCTTTGTTAATGTTGTTGGAAATTTGAGGTAAATAAGTAAATTTTAATGGAGTACCGTATTTCTCTACCAGTTTCATCAAATCGATATTGTGAAACTGAAGGTTGTCTTTGTTTAAAGTAAATTCTTCTTGTGGGAAATAATAAGTTTGATTTATTAAGTCAGAATATTTTGTGTTCATTATAGTTTATTGGATTTTAGATTGATTTAATTGAAAGAAATAAAACAAACTAAAATTCAAACTCTAATATTGGCATATATAATCTGAAGTTCCTCAGGATCTAATTTTAAATATTGAAATAAATCAAAACTAAAGTTACCCTTAATGGAATAGAAACGTTTCAATATTCTCAAAAAAGATCTATTGTTTCTGTTCGCATTGGTGCGGAAATTTCGTTGATTTTGATTATTTTTCATTGCGGCAAATGTAAAAAATAATATATACCTAATGCAATCCTTTTTAAAAAAAATAATTAAGATTTATAATCATCAAACGCCTTGATAATTAATTCATTTTCAACGGATTGGTCTATCTTTATTTTGCCAATACCTTGTATTAAAGCAAACTGAATAGTACCATACTCGTTTTTTTTATCATGAATCAGTAATTCAAGGATAGGTGCAAGGTCATTATCGCTAAACACGATATCATCAAAGATAGACTTTATTGTTGCTTTTATTTGTAGGAACTCTTCTTTGTTGATTAATTTTTTATGCAAAGAGATATAACTTTCCAAGATCATTCCTGCAGCAATGGCTTCGCCATGCAATAAGGTTGTCTTGTTTTGATTCTCTAAAAAATAACTTTCAATGGCATGACCAAGCGTGTGTCCAAAGTTCAATGATTTTCGGATGTTCTTTTCTGTTGGGTCTTGGGTAACGATTTCGTTTTTGATTACAACAGATCGGTATATTAATTCGTCAAAATCAGCAAAATCAACCGCTTTTAAATCTAAAAACTGCTCCCAATATTCCTTGTCGTATATCAAGCCGTGTTTCAACATTTCGGCAAGACCGGAACGCATTTCGTTTTGCGGAACGGTTTCTAAATAATGGGTATCAATAAGAACCATAGTAGGGACATTAATAACACCAATTTGGTTCTTTAAATTTCCCAGATCAACACCGTTTTTCCCGCCTACAGATGCGTCAACCATAGATAATAAGGTAGTGGGAATATGAATAAAATCTACGCCACGCTTGAAAGTCGAAGCGACAAATCCACCTAAATCAGTCACTACGCCACCACCAAGGTTGATGACAAGGCTTTTTCGGTCAGCACCAAGTTCAGTTAATACGTTCCAAATCTGTACGCAGGTTTCGATATTTTTATTTTCTTCTCCAGCTTCAAATTCAATTATTTCTATAGTCAAATCCGTTTCTAAATATGGAAGGAATTGTGGCAGACAAAATTCATTGGTATTGCTGTCAACAATAATAAATAGGTTGGAATATTTATTTTCTTTTAAATGAAGATTAAGCGCTTCGTATGCTTTTTCATTGAAATGTATCGGGTAGTTGTTGGCTAGAATAGTTTGCATTTTCTTAGATTAAATGAATGTGCAAAATAAGGTAATTTTTGCTAAACTATATTCGAAACTCTGTTTATATTTGTACAAAAATTTCACAAAAAATGGAAAAAATATTTAATAATACGGAGGTTGCCTTTTCGTTAAAAAGCGATACGGAACTGGATAGGGCTTACTTTCTTTTTAAAATGATTGCAAACCAGCCTTTGGTTCGAATTGGTACGGCGGTTACCAATTTTGCTTTGAAAGCTCATCTCCCGGTAGAAAAACTAATTCGTGCTACAGTTTTTGATCATTTCTGCGGAGGAGTAAACGAAAATGACTGTCTTTCGGTGGTGGATAAAATGTATACCAAAGGAGTTTCTTCGGTTTTGGATTATTCTGTTGAAGGAAAAGAGGAAGAGGATCAGTTTGATGCAGCGCTAAAAATGACCTTAAAAACAATTGATTTTGCTCAGGAGCGTCAAGCGATACCCTTTGCGGTTTTTAAACCTACAGGACTTGGAAGGTTTGAATTGTATGAGAAGATAGGCGAAAAACAAGCCTTAAGTTCTAGCGAGCAAGAAGAATGGAATAGAGTAGTGGCTCGTTTTGATTTGATTTGCAGCGAAGCGTATAAAAAAAATGTGGCTTTACTTATTGATGGAGAGGAAAGTTGGATGCAAGATGCGGCCGATGATTTGGTTACCGACATGATGCGCAAATACAATAAAGAAAAAGCGATTGTCTTTAATACACTTCAAATGTACCGTTGGGATCGATTGGATTATTTGAAAAAATTGCACGAACAAGCAAAAGAAGAAGGTTTCTACATTGGAATGAAATTAGTACGAGGGGCTTATATGGAAAAAGAAAATGTAAGAGCAGAAGAAAAAGGGTATAAATCACCTATTTGTTCCTCTAAAGAGGCTACTGATGTTAACTATGATGCAGCGGTACTTTACATGCTGGAACATTTAGACAAAATGGCCATTTTTGCAGGTACTCATAATGAGGAAAGTACCTATAAGTTGATGGATCTCATGAAAAAGAATGGGGTAAAAGCCAATGACGATAGAATTTGGTTTGGTCAACTGTACGGAATGAGCGATAATATCAGCTATAATCTTGCGGCTAATGGTTACAATGTAGCCAAATATTTGCCGTTTGGACCTGTAAAAGATGTTATGCCTTACTTGATTCGCCGTGCCGAGGAAAATACTTCTGTTGCCGGACAAACCAATCGCGAATTGACATTGATAAAAACAGAACGCGACAGAAGAAAAGGGAAATAAAAATTAGTTTTCAGTGATTATTCAGAAAACGGTGTAAATAAAAAAACTCCATTCGTTTTTGTCGAATGGAGTTTTTTTTAGGTCAAATAAGTAAGTAAATCTTAAGAATTACTGAACTGTAGGTTGCTTAAATTTTTATAAATACCGTTTTCCAAAGCAATTAATTCCTGATGCGTTCCCTGTTCCGTAATTTCGCCTTTATCAAGAACCAGAATTTGATCGGCGCTACGAATGGTAGAAAGACGGTGAGCAATAATGATACTCGTTCTGCCTTCCATCAAAATCTCTAAGGCTTCCTGAACCAGTTTTTCGCTTTCACTGTCTAAAGACGAAGTGGCTTCATCCAGAATCAAAATGCTTGGATTTTTAAGCAAAGCACGGGCAATAGCAATACGCTGTCTTTGACCTCCAGATAATTTGATCCCTCTTTCTCCTACAACGGTTTCAAATTTTTCAGGGAAACTTTCGATAAAGTTAAAAGCATTGGCTTGTTTTGCTGCCGTTAAGATTTCTTCTTCTGTAGCATCGGGTTTTCCGTAAGCGATATTCTCTTTTATGGTTCCGCCAAATAAAATAACATCTTGCGGAACAATGCTCATGTTGCCACGAAGATTCTCCAAATCAAAATCGTAAATGTTTTTTCCGTCTACTAATATTTCACCACCTTCTATATCATAAAAGCGCAATAATAAAGAAGCGATAGTCGATTTTCCAACACCGCTTGGTCCAACAATAGCAATCTTTTGTCCAAAATTAGCAGTGAAATTGACATTTTTTAAAACTTTAATTTCTTTTCTGGAAGGATAGCTGAAGGCCACATTCTTGAAGCTGACATTCCCTTGTATTTTTTCTAGAGAAGTTGTGTTAGGACTTGCGCTGATTTTTTCTGGTTTTTCTTCCAATAGTTCGAAAACACGTTCCGTAGCACCAATTGCTTTTTGAACTTGGGCATACAACTCCGCAATCCCGCCCGAAGAGGCGCCTACATAGCTGGAGTACAATATGAAGGTAAACAATTCGCCCACGGTGATTTCGCCTGCAATACTCAGCTGAACACCGTACCAAACCACTGCTACAATAGTTCCAAATAAACAAATGATTATAAAGGATGCAAAATAACCCCTGAGTTGTCCTCCTTTGATTGCCACTTTGACTACTTCTTTAATTTTATCTTTGTAACGCGCTATTTCGTACCATTCATTGGCGAAAGCCTTTACAATGCTTATTCCTTGCATGGTTTCTTCAACTACAACCTGACTTTCGGCAACCTGATCTTGCACTTTTTTAGAATATTTTCTAATAAAACGACCAAAGAAAACAGCTGCCACTCCCACTAGAGGTACTACCGAAATCATCATGATGGTCAATTTAACATTGATACTGGCCAGCATAATGAAACTTCCAATAATGAGTATAAACTGGCGCAGGAATTCGGCTATTGTAGTGGTTAAGGTATCCTGAATCTGGGTGATGTCATTGCTGATTCTACTGTTTAGTTCTCCAACCCGTTTTTGAGAGAAGAATGTCATCGGCAGTTTTACCAGATTGGTATACAATGCTAATCGAACATTAGCTAGGGTATTTTCGGTAAAATTAACAAACAAAGACAACCTGAAAAAAGAAAAAACGGATTGTAAAATTAAAACTAGTCCTAGTCCCAGTGCAATTTGATTCGCTAGCTGACTGTCTTTTTTATTGACACAATCCACTAACATTCCCATGAATTTAGGGAAAGCCAATGCGGTAACACTGGTGAGTAATAAAAAGATCAGACCTACATAGAATTTCCAACTATTATTGCCTGCATATCTAAAAATGATTTTTGCTTTATTGAGAGAACTTGCTGTAATTTTTGATTTTGGTAAATCGTTTTCTTTGAACCTTGCCATTATTTGATGTTTATGCTGCAAATGTACTACTATAAGCATGGATTACAAAAAACATTCTTAGGGAATGTTTTCTTAAACAGCTGTTAATGAGTGGTAAGGGTTTTCAGGGTGAAATTTTATTAATTTATTTTAATTTTTTGCTTGCAAATACCAAATCTAGCTGTATATTTGCACTCGCAATAAGGAAATGAAAATAACCCGAATGCATTAGGGCGATTAGCTCAGCTGGTTCAGAGCACCTCGTTTACACCGAGGGGGTCGGGGGTTCGAACCCCTCATCGCCCACAAAACTCCAATAGAAATATTGGAGTTTTTTTTTGTTTTATACTTTAGCCTTTTTTTGGATCAATGCGACAAGCTGTGAAATTTAAAAGGATCATGCGCAAAAGTTGGGGGATTAGGCAAAAAGATTAGATAATCTGAACAAGAAGAAATCTATTTTCCTTACTCCTCTAAACTGACTTCTAAAGGCTTTTATTTTTGCATTGAAAGATTCAGCAGAAGCATTGGTACTTCTATTATCAAAGTAGTTTAAGATTGACCGGTAATTGAAAGTTATAGTATTGAGTAGAATATTGAAGTTTTTAAAACCAGATTCCTCTACATTCCTATACCAATGTGCTAGTTTAGTCATCGCAATGTGCTTGTCATTGTTGCTATTGTAGATACCTCGAAGTTGTTGGCTTAGATAATAGGCTGTTTTTATATCTGGATATAGTCCAAATAATAATTGAGCTCTTTCATTTTGATTCTCAGTCCATTTTTCGCGAGATTTATAAAGTGCATATCGACTCCTGGCTAATAGCTGTTTTACAGAGTCACCGTTAGCTAAGAGCTCCGGAATATAGGTTTGATTCTCTCTTTTGGCTTTCAATATCAATTGATTCTCAAAATCCATAGCCTCCCATCGATGTTTAATCCTAATCTCTTGTAAGGCTTCCAGTGCCAGTTTTTGGACATGAAATCTATCTGTTACCTGTGTGGCTTTAGGGAAACATCTTTTAGAGATCAATTTCATAGAATTAGCCATGTCAAGTGTTATTTCTTTGACACAGCTTCTCTTCTTGTAATCAATCTTTCTGATATGTTCTATGACTTTATCTGCCTTTGTTCCAGCAACAATGGCAACTAAGGAACCTTTTTTACCTTTGAACTTCTTGTTGGTTACAATAGTATAAAGTTCACCCTGAGACAAAGCTACTTCGTCAATTGATAAATGGGTGCCCATATTTTCAGGGTAAACAATCCATTGATGTGCATGTTCTCGTGGAGCCCAAGCATTAAAGGAACTCAGGTGTTTTTTATATTGTCGTTGGAGTTTCTTTCCGTTGACTCCGAAGAAACCACCAATGGTGTGACAATCAGTAGCACTCTTATCTATTAATTTCTTTTAAAAAAGCCGCAAACTCTTGAGTCATGCGGGTTCCTTTAGCAACTAAATTCCAATCTCTTTTAAGAATTTCGCCTGTTGTCTTATTTGTCCAGCGACGTCTTTTTATATGTAGATATACATATTTACCTCTGAGAGGGAAATCCTGAATGGTTATCTCATCCTGAAAGCCCTTTGATACTAGTTCCAGTGTATCAAATTCTTTTGGAGGCTTGGCATTCTCTTCAAAATATAGGTGTACTATTTCTTCTGTGTTAGTAGAAGAAACCACTTCAAAGTGATCTACTAAAAAGTCAGGTAACATGAATTTTAAAAGGTCTATTGGGGGCATCTCTCATTCTTAAGATTGCAAATCTCTCAATTTATTTTGACATTCCCCCCCAGGTTTTGGGATTGATCCAACAAGGATCAATGCGAAAAGCTGTGAAATTTAAAAAATTATGCATCAATCGTAGTTAGCCTAAAAAGGAAAAATTCAATATTGCTCACTCCTCTGAATTTTGATCTAAATGCTGCTGTTTTTCTAATTAGGCCTAGTGGTTTTTTGTAGGAATTCGATAAGTGTTTTTTGGTGCTTAATTTGGCTCTTTTTTAGTGTTTTAATGCTGCTTTCTAGTTTTGATACTCTAGTCATACACTATCCATGCATTATCCATACACTATCCATGCTTTATCCATGCACTATCTGTTAGCTGATTTTAGGTTGTTTTTTGACCTAAAAGCTTAAATTTAGATGTTTTTTCTTATGATTTAAGGTTTTCTGAAAGATTAGCTTATTGTGGCTTAGCAAGCTCAATTTGTCCTACAAAAATGGACAATTGATGGTGTTACTACCGATCAAATTCAAAAGCTATTGCGGGGTAAAAATCAAGCTTCAAAAGTAGTTGATCAGTCGTAGACGAAATTGATGGCTTTGGAGGTGAACTCCGTTTGTTACTTTTCATTTGGTTTTGATGCATTCAAGTATTTGAGGGGTGCACTTTGTTTATTCAATTTACTACTTTGGCTTTTTATTTTCCCAGGTTGTCTTTTTCAATTCAAACCAATCTGTTGGGTCGCCTTCATAATCAAAAGTTTCTTGAAAGTCAAAGCCTAATTTAGTCAACACCTTTTTTGAATTTACATTTTTAGGATCAGTTATTGCAAAAATTCGGTTGGTGTTCAAATTTTTAAAACCATAGTCTAGTATTGCGATTGCAGATTCAGTTGCAAAACCTTTTCCCCAATGTTTTTTCTTAAATCTATAACCAAGTTCGTAAAAATCAGTATGATTGTTTAAAGGCTGGTTAAAGTACTTCAATCCTGACCAACCAACACATTCATTTGTCAATTTGTCAACTACAGCCCAACGCGCAATTCCATTTTCTTTGTATTGGATTTTAAGCATTTCAATGACTTTTGTTATTTGGTCAA